>CAMQYB010000082.1 GCA_947039055.1 uncultured Deferribacteraceae bacterium | reverse complement strand
TGAAGTTAGTAATCTATTTCAGCTTGAATTATGTAAACTGCGTACTCTCAATTTGCTCAAAACTAACTCTAAAAAAGCATGAACTGTATATGGTCAATTTGCTCAAACTAACTCTAAAAAAACATGAACTGTATATGGTCAATTTGCTCAAAACCAACTTTAAAAAAACACGAACTGTATATGGTCAATTTGCTCAAAACTAACTCTAAAAAAACATGAACTATTTACTGTTCAGAAAAGGTTTTAATTTTCTAAGATCATCTATAAAATCGTCTAAATTTTCATTACTATTTTTATTAGACTCAATTGTGATCGGTATATTATCGTTTATGATTTCAAAGAGTTTATTATAATCGTAATTTCCTTCACCTATATTATAATGTAAATCTATATCAGACTTTATATCTCCATCAGAGAGATGATAATGTTGAGGGTTCAAACTATTAAATCTATTTAATTCTTCATAGACGTCAAGATTAAGAGCGTTAGATGTGGCTACTGAATGTCCGATATCGAGACAAAATTTTAGTGAAGTATTTTCTAATATATATGCAAGCTCACTAAATTTTGCACCAACAGATCTATCATTTTCTTTTAAGATAGATCCTTTACCAATCTCTAATTTATACGGTTTATTTTCTACAAATGCACGAGAGTCATTTATTTGAGACATCTGTATAGCAGACTCTTTATAATCCCCTGCGATACCAGGATGAAAGATTATTGTATCGGTATCTAAACTATCTGCAAACTTAAACGAGTCTTTAATCAATTTAAAATTATTATTATAATTATCTTTATTAGAGAAATTCACACCGTGCATAAAATGAGGTGCATGAATTTTGAAAGTTATATTTTTTTTAAGAGGTGTCCAGTAGTTTATAGTTTCATTGTATGTATCAGGTAGGGCGTAAAGTTCTATAAAATCGAACTTTTCTTGATTGTACACATCTTCAACTATTTTCGCATAATTTTCATTTATCGACCAAACTTTTAAACCTAATTTATTCATATAATATCATAATACTTATTTTAAAAATTTGCTAGAAGATTATGATATTTTATAAATTGCAAAATTTGTGATGTTTATTTAAGTTGGTACTTATCAAATTTATGTACTAGTTAAGTTGATGATATTTTATAAATTGCAAAATTTGTGATGTTTATTTAAGTTGGTACTTATCAAATTTATGTACTAGTTAAGTTGATGATATTTTATAAATTACAAAATTTATGATGTTTATTTAAGTTCGACGTTCTGATTTTAATTTGGTACTTATCAAATTTGTGTACTAGTTAAGTTGATGATATTTATGAAGTTCGTAATACTGGTTGAGTTGATTATAGTTGTTTGAATTGTAATTCTTTATACTCTGTTTTGAAAGATTATTTAAGAGTGTGTTATGTTACTGTAATTCATTAACTATTGAATAAGATTACAGCATAAAATATTACACGGTTGGTATCGGTTTAATAGATTAGAGTGTTACGACAAGTTGATAATATATTATAACCTATTCAACAGTCACAGATTTTGCAAGGTTGCGTGGTTGATCGATCTCACGTCCGTTCAGTTTTGCAACGTGATATGCAAAAAGTTGCAACGCTACAATATTCAAAATAGGTGAAAGATATTGAGGTGTATTATCTAATACAATTCTATCTGTGATATCAGAAATCATGTGTTGATCACCTTCTTTATCGGTAATAGCGATCACGTTTGCACCTCTTGCTATCACTTCTTGAGAGGCGTTTAACATTTTGTCATATACAGAGTCGTATCCCATAATAGAAAAAACAGGAGTGTTCTCCTCAATCATGGCGATAGGACCATGCTTGATTTCACCTGCTGCAAAACCTTCAGCTTGAAAATAAGTTATCTCTTTTAATTTTAAAGCAGCTTCTAAGGCTATAGGATAATTTACATTTCTGCCAAGAAAATAATAACTTTTTTCTGTATAATATTTCTTTGCAATATCTTCAATAGATTTTTCATCATCAATAATATTTTCAATACTTTTTGGGATATGGCTAAGTTCTCTAAGAAGTTTTATTACATCTTTATCATCAAGCGATTTATTCGATTTACCGATTAAAATTGATAACGCAAAAAGAGATGCTAACTGTGCTGTAAAAGCTTTAGTTGATGCAACTGATATCTCAGGGCCACATTTTGTAAAAAATGTATAATCAGCAATTCGAGATATAGTCGAGCTATAAACATTGCATATCGCAACAGTTTTAAATCCAGAAGATTTAGCTTTCTCTAAGGCTGCAACAGTATCAGCAGTTTCTCCAGATTGAGATATAAAAACAGCTAAAGTTTCATCTGTTTGAGCGATCGTTCTATACTTATATTCAGAGGCGAGTTCAGCTTGAGTTGGTACACCTGCAAACTCTTCAATCCAATATTTTGCAACAAGTGCTGCGTGATATGCTGTACCACATCCTATTAATAGAACGTTTTTTACGTTCTTAATATCCATTAAATCTATACCGAAAGCGTTATCTATATTTTCTAATATAGACTCTATTGTAGCCATAACTGTATGAGGTTGTTCTCTAATTTCTTTTAGCATAAAATGTTCTAAACCGTTTTTGGTGGCTTCATTCACATTTTTATCGACAGTTATTTTGTTGAAATATTTTTCGTTATTATCAGCATCATATAGTTTGATAGCATCTTTTTTTAGAACAGCAACATCGTAATCATCAAGATAAATAACTTGATCGGTATATTTTATAAAAGCAGATATATCTGATGCAAAAAAATTACAATCATCTTTTGTGCCTATAAGTAGAGGAGCTTTTATTCTTGTGCCGATTATTACATCAGGAGTCTTGCTCCATATAATATTTAAAGCGTAACTACCTTTAAGTTTTTTATTGATTGTGTTAACGGATTTGATAAGATTTTCTTCATAATTATCTGTAATATCAGCAAGCTCTTCTTCTAGAAGATGTACTATAACTTCTGTATCCGTTTCTGATTTAAATATATGACCTTTAGCGATTAATTCTTTTTTTAGAGTTAGATAATTTTCTATTATTCCGTTATGCACGATTGCGATTTCTTTTTTACAATCTAAATGTGGATGAGAATTTTCATCAGTTGGTTTACCGTGTGTTGCCCATCTTGTATGTGCAATACCTATCGTTGATGATATCGTGAGATCAGCTAATTTATTCTCAAGTGCTTGCACTTTTCCAACACTTTTTATTAGATTAATACGGTTGTTTTCGATGAGTGCAAGACCTGCTGAATCATAGCCTCTATACTCTAGGGATTTTAGACCGTTAAGTAGATAATCTACACTATTATTATTTCCAATATAACCGACGATACCGCACATATTTTTTCCTATAATAAAAATTTATTTTCTAAATTTAATACTGTTATGTTATTGATTTATTTTATAATTGTAACTAGCTTCAACAAAACCTAAAAATACTGGATTAGGATTATTAACTCTAGATGTGAATTCTGGATGAAATTGAGTAGCTATAAAAAATGGATGATCAGGAAGTTCTACAATTTCAGGAATAGTCTGATTGTAGTACGCTGACACAATTAAACCTTTCTCATTTAATGCTTCAATATATTCTGGATTGAACTCATATCTATGTCGATGTCTTTCAACGATATCTTTTTTCTGATAAAGTTTATGAGCAAGCGATCCCTCTTTAACTTGAGATTTATATTCGCCAAGCCTTTGAGTTCCACCAAGTGTTGTAATAGTTTTCTGTTCGTTCAGCATACATATTAATGGACTTTTAGTATCTATATCAAACTCAGTTGAAGTTGCATCTTCTATATGACATAGATTTCTTGCAACCTCAATCACAGCACATTGCATACCTAAACATATACCGAAGAACGGTATATTATTTTCTCTTGCATATTTGATAGCTTTGATTTTCCCTTCAACGCCTCTTATGCCGTATCCACCAGGAATTAGCACACCATGCGTACCTTTGATTTTTTCATACATATCATCAGCGTCAGGATCAACATAAATCTCTTTCACATTTATACTTGCTTTAAGTCCTGCAAGATATAGCGATTCTGAGATAGATTTATAAGCATCTTTGAGTCCAATATATTTACCGATTATAGCAACAAAGATTGATTTAGTAGGTTGAGTTTTTACCTGTTCAAACCATTCAGGATTGATCTCACTTTTAGGTTTCAGATTAAGATAGTTCATTACTATCGTGTGTAATTTTTGATTAAAGAAATGTTCTGGCAACAGATATATTGATGGGTAGTCGTTAGCTTCAATAACAGACTCTTTTTTAACATTACAAAATAGAGAGATTTTTTTCTTAATATCATCATCGATAGATTTTTCAGTTCTACAAACAATAAGATCAGGCGTAAGTCCAGCGTCTCTAAGTCTTGATACAGAGTGTTGTGTAGGTTTAGTTTTAAGCTCACCTGCAGCACTTATGTATGGTAGTAGAGTTAGATGTATTAGTAACATATCCTCTTTTTTATTCTCATGCCTAAACTGTCTTATAGCTTCAAGAAAAGGTAGACCTTCAATATCACCAACTGTTCCACCGATCTCAATTATAACAATATCAAAATCGTTATCAAACGCTTTAAAGCGAGATTTTATTTCATCAGTTATATGAGGTATAACTTGCACAGTTTTACCTTTATAATATCCTTTCATCTCTCTTTCAATTACAGTTTTATATATACCGCCAGATGTGTTCGTATTCGCCTTAGTTGTTTTAACGCCTAAAAATCTTTCATAGTATCCAAGATCAAGATCAGTTTCAGCACCGTCTGATGCAACAAAAACTTCACCGTGTTGATAAGGGTTCATCGTTCCAGGATCGACGTTAAAGTATGGATCAAATTTCGCCATCGTTACTTTAAATCCAGATAGTTGAAGAAGTTTACCAAGTGATGCACCTGACACTCCTTTACCTAATGATGATGATACTCCACCTGTAACAAATATATACTTTATCATATTGACACTCTTATTGAAGTAATAAATTTATTTAACATTATAACCACTCAATCGTCGCAGGTGGTTTATTGGTTATATCGTATACGATTCTATTAACGCCTTCGACTTCGTTGACAATTCTAGTTGAAACTCTTGCTAAAACGTCGTTAGGTATTTCAGCCCAAGTTGCCGTCATAAAATCTGATGTTACAACAGCTCTTAAACCAACTGTATAAAAATATGTTCTAGCATCACCCATAACACCAACAGATCTCATATCTGTTAGGACTGCGAAATATTGATTAATTTTGCTATGCAGTCCAGCAAGCCTAATCTCTTCAGTAAATATATGATCAGCTTCTTGAAGTAACGCTATTTTTTTATCAGTGATTTTACCTATAATTCTAACGCCAAGTCCAGGTCCTGGAAAAGGTTGACGATCGATAATCATATCAGGAATATTTAATCCTCTACCAACATTTCTAACTTCATCTTTAAATAGATTGCGTAGAGGTTCGATGATCTCTTTGAACATATGATTTTTAGGTAGTCCGCCAACATTATGATGAGATTTGATAAGTGCAGATGGTCCAGCACCAGACTCAATTATATCAGGATAGATTGTTCCTTGAACAAGATAATCTATACCTTTTAATTTTTTAGCTTCTATTTCAAATACTTTTATAAACTCTCTACCGATAATTTTACGTTTCTTTTCAGGATCAGTCACACCTTTGAGCTTGCCAAGAAATCGTTTTCTAGCATCCACACATATCAAGTTTAAACCTAACTCTTTAGAGAAAATCCTTTCAATATCATCGGCTTCGTTTTTTCTTAATAATCCATGATCAACAAATACGCAAGTGAGATTGTTACCGATCGCTTTAGAAACAAGTATCGCTGCAACAGATGAATCTACTCCACCTGATAGAGCACAGAGAACTTTTTTATCTCCAACTTTAGCTTTTATTTCTTCAATAGCAGTTGTAGTAAAAGATGCTGTTTTCCAAGTTTTGCTACATTTACATATATCATATAAGAAAGCTTTGATCATAGCTTGACCGTGCTTAGTGTTTGTAACTTCAGGATGAAACTGTAATGCGAAAAAGTTTTTTGAAAGATGTCCCATAGATGCCACAGGGCAATCTTTAGTTGTTGATGTGATGATAAACCCTTTAGGAACTTTAGATATATAATCTGTATGGCTCATCCATACTGTGTTAGGTGATTTTATTTTTTTGAGTATTGGAGAAAGATTTTCTGTTAACTCAATCTGAGTATTTCCATACTCTTTAACTGTGCTTTTAGCGACTTCGCCACCGAGCAGTTTTGCCATAAGTTGAGCACCGTAACAGATACCAAGTATCGGCACAGATATGTCGAATATTTTTTTATCAACAGTAGGTGCGTTATCTTCATATACAGAAGAAGGTCCACCAGAGAATATAATTCCGTGATAATTATTCTCTTTAATAGTCTCAACAGGTGTCTTAAAAGACAGGATTTCTGAGTAAACACCGAGCTCTCTAACTCTTCTTGCAATCAGTTTACTGTACTGACCACCAAAATCTAAAACCAATATCTTTTGCATATACCAACCTAATAAATAATTCGTTATATTATAGTATTTGCAACTATATTTCAAGTAGTTTTTAAACAAGATTTAACAAAATGTATGGTGGTAGTTTTTTGTATAGGTAAATAGTATTAGTTAATAGTAATTATTTAATAAGTAGTGTAGCGTGCAATGAGTGGTTGGGTGTGATGTTATTATAAATATATAAGAAATATTACGAAAGGTTCGTAAGTTTTAAGTTTGAAATAGTTATAAATATCTAATATTAAGAGGTAAGGTGTGACCGTAAGTTTTAAGTTTGAAATAATAATAATAATAATAAGTGAATGTGGTACGGCAAGCTATTTTTTTAAAAATATTTTCAGATAGTTTTATATAGTTGTGCAAAATATGTTTATTATACTTATTTTTAAAGTAGGGTAGGGTTCAATTTTAATTATAGTAGTGACACAGTTATTTTTGGGTATAAAAAAAGAGTTAATTAAAAAATATTAATTAACCCCTTTGTGGTGAGTAAACTTTCTAAGCTTTTTTCTTAGCCAGCTGTTGTTCTAACGAGTTCTGTAAAAGACTCAGGAGAATGAATAGCTAACTCTGATAAAGATTTTCTGTTTAACTCAATACTATGCTTCTTCAGTCTACCCATAAATTTCGAGTAAGATGTTGAGTTTGCTTTACAAGCAGCAGAAATACGAATGATCCATAAACGTCTGAAATCTCTCTTCTTTCTTCTTCTATCTCTGTAAGCAAAACATAGTGCACGTTCAACCATAGGTCTAGCGATATTATATACCGACTTAGCTCTACCTCTAAAACCTTTCGCTAATGCGATAATCTTCTTTCTTCTTCTGCGGGTTTTATACCCACCTCTTGCTCTTGGCACTTTAAACTCCTTTCCCTAACGATCATACTCAATCAAAAACATTAAATCTTTAATATAGTATGTACATCAAGTGATATTTTATATTTATCGTATGGCGGCCATTTATAATGCCATATCGATATATTCTAAACACTCTTAAATCGTATGATTTTCAATAACTAAAAGATATTGAAACAATCACCAGTAAGTCCTAAATCACAAGCTTTTTAAAATAACTTTTAAAA
>CAMQYB010000081.1 GCA_947039055.1 uncultured Deferribacteraceae bacterium | reverse complement strand
CAAACCGTAACCAAGTTGCTGACCGTAACAGAAGTACAAACCGTAACCGAAGTGCAAACCGTAACCGAAGTTGCAAGCCGTAACCAAGTTGCAAGCCGTAACCAAGTTGCAAACCGTAACAGAAGTTGCAAGCCGTAACCAAGTTGCTGACCGTAACAGAAATTGCAAACCGTAACCGAACTTGCAAACCATAACCAAGTTGCTGACCGTAACCAAGTTGCAAACCATAACCGAAGTGTAAACCGTAACCGAAGTTGTAAGCCGTAACCAAAGTGCTGATCGCCAAACTTAATCCTATCTAAATATAAAAAAAGAGGATACCACTTTTTACAGTTATATCCTCTATTATTTTTTTCCAACTAAATTATAATAATATGATTCAATATCAATTTAAATATCTATCTAACATTAATCAAGTTTCTAATTAACAACAATCTACTTTTTACTTAAATGAGTAATTAAACGTCATGTGGTTTGTATCTGCAGAATTTAGAACGCCAACAACATCTTCAATAAATACTATCTCTTCATTTGTAGGGATCATAAATATTTTTATCATCGAATCATTTGTCGATAACTCTGTCTCTCCATGTTTAGAAAATATACCTATATTCTTTGCTTGATCGATTTTAATACCGTAATTTTCTAAACCTGATACCGATAACTCTCTAATCAATCCAGAGTTCTCTCCAACACCTGCTGTGAAAATAATCGCATCAACTCTACCTAGGACTGCCATGTACATACCGATATATTTTTTCAATCTATAGCACTCCATTTCTAATGCTAATTTACACGATTTATCTGTTTCTAAATTATTTTCTATATCTCTACGATCAGAATATTTTCCCGTAATCCCTACAAGTCCACTCTCTTTATTAAGTATAGAATCAACTTCCTCTGATGAAAGCTTCAATCGCTTCTCAATAAATAAAGGAATAGCTGGATCTAAGTCGCCTGATCGTGTACCCATTATCGCACCCTCAAGTGGTGTCATTCCCATCGACGTATCAACAGATAAACCTTTCTCAATCGCAGTTATTGATACTCCATTTCCGATATGCAGAATAATTAAATTACAATCATTTGCCTCTTTACCTAAAAGTTTAGCTGCCCTCTTAGATATATATAAATGGCTCGTACCATGAAAACCATATCTTCTAACTTTCTCATCCTCATACCATGACGAAGGGACTGCATAACGATATGCTTTCTCGGGAATTGATTGATGGAACGCTGTATCAAATATCGCTATGTGATCTATGTTTGGCAAAATACCCATCGCCGCATCTATACCATCTATGTTTGCAGGATTATGTAACGGTGCTAAATAAGATAGTGAACGAATACTCTCAATAATCTCTTTTGTTAATTTAACCGATTTTGTAAACTTATCACCACCATGAACAACTCTATGTCCAACTGCAGAAATCGAACTCATATCTTCTATCACACCTTGATCTTTATTTGTCAACAATTTCACCATTGCTTGAATAGCTGTTGTGTGATCTTTGATAGATACATCTATATCTTTACACTTATTTTTATCACTCTCTTGAGAGATTATAGGATCATCCAACCCTATACGCTCAACTATACCTTTAGCCAAAAGATGCTTCTTTGAATAATCGTACAGTTGATATTTTAGAGACGAACTCCCACAATTTAACGCTAATATTATCATATCTCAAACATACCTTCCATTAATTAATATATAAAACTAATCTACTTGTAATGAAGTTATCGCAACTACATTTACAATGTCATTTGCTGAACACCCTCTCGAAAGATCATTGATCGGTGCTGCAAGACCTTGTATGATTGGACCTATCGCTTGAGCATCTGAAAATCTCTCAACCAACTTGTAACCGATATTTGCCGATTCAAGATTTGGAAAAACTAAAACATTGGCACGTCCAGCAACTTCACTTCCTGGTGCTTTACTATCTGCAACTGATGAAATTAATGCTGCATCTAACTGCATCTCGCCATCAACTTTTAATTCTGGAACTCGTGACTTAATCTCTGCTAATGCTGCCACAACTTTATCTACCGATGGAGATGATGCTGAACCTTTTGTTGAAAAGGATAGTAATGCTACTCTTGGTTCATCTTTTAAAAACAATCTAAAGTTCTCTGCTGTGTTAATTGCTATATCTGCAAGTGTTGACGCATCTGGTTCTGGATTAACTGCTGAGTCTGCAAATAACAACACTCCGTTATGTCCAAATTCACATTTTGATGTTACTAAAATAAAACATGATGAAACAGTTTTCATTCCAGGTTTTGGACCTATAACTCTTAGTCCTGAACGTAAAACATTTGATGTAGTGTTCGCAGCTCCTGCAACCATTCCACCTGCTCTTGAATCTTTGATAAGCATGCAACCAAAAAATAATTCGTTACGAATAGATTTCTCAGCCTCTTCCATTGTCATGCCTTTAGCTTTTCTGCTCTCATAATATATTTGAATATAATCGTTCAACAAAGGGTCTTTTTCATGATTGAAAATATTCAATCTTGACTCATCAATATCTTTTATATATAAACCATGTTTACTACTTAACTCTGATAAAATTTTATCTTTATCACCTAAAACAATTAACTTGGCGATCCCTTCTTTATACACTCTAGCTGTTGCTTCAATCGTTCTTGCATCATGTCCTTCTGGAAGTACAATCGTTCTACCTAACTCCCTCGCCTGCTCTTTCATACCTTTAATTATATCTGAATCACATATACTTATGCTCATTAAAATACTCCTTCATCATCACAATGATAAATTTTAAAACTAAAATTAACTAACTTAAATCAACTACTTAAATTGTAGAATAAGTTGCCTTAGAATCTGCTGACTCCCATACATGAACCGTCTCCATTTTCTCTGGATAACTTTTAGCTAACTCATCAAAAATAAATTTCGCTATATTTTCTGCCGTAGGATTAACTGTTGTAAACGGCTCAATCTCATTTAAATATTTATGATCTAATCGTTCAAGTATAACTTTTAACGCTATTTTAAATAATTTAAAATCTTCAACCATACCTGTTTTATCTAACTCTTTAGAACATAATATCGCCTCTACTATCCAGTTGTGTCCATGTAGATGCTCGCACTTACCTTGATACTCTCTTAAATTATGTGCTGAGGAAAAATCACTCTTTATTGATACTCTATACATTCATTATTCCCCTTAATTCTTTTTTATTTAACACTACTAATTCATATTTTTACAATCTGATCTAAGACACTTTAACCGCTGTCCTAGTTCAACTTATCAATAGTAGTTCCCACTCTCATAAACTATATAACTAAATGTTAATCTCATCAGTTATATAGTAACTTAGCTTAATCTATTTAACAATATTTACTATCTTACTCTTATAATATACTTAATTTTATCATCAATTAAACAACTTGAAATTATTTCTTTTCAACACGCTGGAGAAGCCAATATACAAAACCAATTATCAATACTCCTAACAATAGGAGAAGTGAAAACTGATAATTTTCATCATGCTTCAATGTCATTATAAGAAGGTCTCGAATAAATGCGATTAAAACTACTCCGACAAATATTGATATCTTAAAACTATCCCCACGTAACATCTGTATCTCAGAGTGCAGTAACTCTCCTAACACCCAAACAATAAGCAACGATCCTAACGCTGTGATGAATAATTTATTCATCGGTACTGTATCAAATGTATTAATCACATCATACACAAAGTAAGTTACAGCACCCATAGTCATAACTACTAAAAATAATATAAGAAGCGTATGGACCATAACTGAAAACTTCTCTGCATATTTTATAACATAATCTTTTACTCGAATATCAGATTTTAAACCCGATTTATGTATCAAGTAATCATGGTTAACCATGTACTGTGATAGATCTAATATCTTTGAAAATGATTTTGATACCTCTTGATACTCCCAATCTGTATGTGCTAAATTATAAATTTGTTCCATAAAATAAGTTCTTATAAATGAGAAAACATTTGACATTCGGTCATCAATATAATACTCATGCGAATATTGTGATAAATTGAAATCCATTAGAAATGTAACAATATCTTTAGAAACTTTACCAGTAATTATCGCATCAAACCATGAACCTAAATGATGACTATGGCTTTTAATCATAACCTCTTTGACTCTAGTTGGCATATCGTACTTCTTAGCAATATAATCCGTAACAGATATAACAAACTGCTCTCTCTTATCTATTAGACTTACACCAATTCTTCGTATATTATCTTGATCTCTTTCGCCTATATCAAAACTTCTTGATAACTCTTTAATCCTAAACATTACTAAAACTCCTCTACTCTAAAATAACTATTCTATAATTTATAACTCTACAATCTACAACACTCAACTACTTTAGGATGATACTCTTTACTCTCATCATATATAAGATACTGTTTTGTTTCTTCCATTTTCTCTTTAGATGTTTGAAAGAAAACACCTTTTGATAATGTATATACATCTTTCTGATCTACATCTGAAATCATGCCCTTTGATGTTGCAAGTCCTCTTTTCATCTCTACAAACTCTGTTGAAACAAGAAGCTTTATATCTGGCTGAACAGTTTTTTTATACGTAACCTCTAACGATCTCGTATATAAAAAACAATCCGAATCTGAGTATAGAAATGCTGCCCAACCCATCGCTTCATCAAGCAGTGCTGATAATATCCCGCCGTGAACAGTGTTTAAGTAACTGATATATTTTTTATCTATATCTATATCTACAAAAACTTTAGACATATTCTCTAACGTGTAAAATTGAATAGACAATCCATGTGGATTATCAACTCCACAAATAAAACAACCTGCAGAATACGGTAGATATAATCTCTTACTCATAACTCTCACCTTATAAAAATAATTTCCTTTACATATCTATAACTAACTACAGATATATAAAGGAATTAATTTTAAAACATTTTAATTTTGTAACAATCTAACTGATAAATATTATGCCCATTTAGCTCTATTAAGTTCAAATGGATTTTTTAACAATTTATGGAATGGAGTAACTAGAAAACCAACCTTTAATTTACCAGGTAGTTTCACTGTATATTCTCCAACAAAGTTAGATTCTTTATCACTTGCTTTACTACAAGTTAATCGTATAAATTCTGGTTCAATAAATTTGCCAGGTTCACCGTTGTATTCAACTACTGCAAACACACCTAAATGCTCTGCTGGAGTTCCATTTGTGTTTATGTTTGCTTTAACTGTTATCTTCTCATTAACTGAAAAGTTTTGCTCAACTACTTCAGCCGTACCGAATGTAACTCCGTCCCAACGTTCTAATATCAAGTTGTTCCACTCGATATACTCTTTACCTGCTTTATAATCAGATGCTGAAAACTCTTTATTTAATTTATGCAAGTTTACATAATACTGGTCTGTATAATCTTTTAACATTCTTGATGAGTTAAAGAATTTTGGTATAGTCTTAAAGTTCTCTTTAATCATTCCTAGCCAATCTTTTGCCATGCCATACTTATCTTTTGAATAAAATAATGGAACAACATCTCTTTCAAGTCTGTTATATATATCCATACCTTCGATATGATCTTGGTATGAATCATCAGGATACTCTTCTCCGTCACCTATCGACCAACCGTTGCGACCGTTCGCACCTTCAACCCACCAACCATCTAATATAGATAAATTAAGTCCACCGTTAGCAGATGCTTTCATACCTGATGTTCCTGATGCTTCCATTGGACGTCTTGGATTGTTTAACCATACATCAACACCACGTGTGATATATCTTGCAACATCTATATCGTAATCTTCAACAAATACTATCGACTTCATAAACTCAGGTTTACGAGCGATAGATATGATCTGTTTTATAATCTCTTTACCAGCGTTATCTTTTGGATGTGCTTTACCTGCGATTATAAACTGTACTGGACGATCAGGATCGTTCACCAATTTCGACAATCTTTTCTCATCCATAAATAATAGATAAGCTCTTTTATATGTTGCAAAACGTCTTGCAAAACCTATAGTTAATGCGTTCGGATTAAGCACACTGTCAGCGTTTACAACTTCTGATAATGATCCACCTCTTCTTTTAATACTGTTCTTAATTCGGTTACGAATAAATGTAACTAAACGTCCTCTTTGATTATCACGCATCTCATGTATGATATCATCAGGAATGTTAGAACATCTATCCCATATATCAAAATGATACGGTTTCCACATCCAATCCTCAGATACATATCTATTAAGAATGTTTTTCATATCTGTTGACATAAATGTAGGCAAGTGAATACCGTTCGTTACATGACCAATAGGTACTTGTGATAACAATGCTTGTGGCCACATAGATTGAAACATTTTACGACTCACAACACCGTGTAACCATGCAACACCATTACGATATGTTGATAGATTTATTCCACATACTGCCATGTTAAAAGGTTCTTTATCATCACTTCTGTTTTTGCGACCAAAACTCATTAGAAGATTTAAATTTAAACCTATATCTGCATATAAACCTGCGATATAATGTTTGATCATCTCTATTGGGAAAACATCAAATCCAGCTGGAACTGGTGTGTGTGTTGTAAATAAAGTAGATTTACGAACGCTTTCAATAGCTAATCTTAAATCTAAACCACTTTCAACATAACTTTTTATACGCTCTAATGATACAAACGCTGGATGTCCTTCATTTAGATGATAAACTGTCGGCTTGATACCAGCAGCTTTTAACGCTCTACAACCAGCGATTCCTAAAATCATCTCTTGTTTAATTCTCATATCTGTTTCGCCGTCGTATAGTTTGCCTGTGATTGCTCTATCTTCAACTTTGTTTTCAACAAGATCAGAATCAAGAAGAATTATTCTCATAAGTCCAACTTGTAACTCCCAAACTCTAACCTTAACATCGTTATCTCCGATCTTAATATCTACATATATATCTTCTTTTTTATCGTTCTTAACTGGTTTGATCGGCATCTCATAAAATTCGTTATTTGGATACTCCTCTTGTTGCCAACCATCTGAATTTGTGTATTGATGGAAATATCCGTGACGATATAGTAAGCCAACTGCTATTAATGGAATACCCATATCTGATGTTGATTTACAATGATCTCCTGATAAAATACCTAAACCACCAGAATATAACTGTACCGATTCGTGAATTCCATACTCAGCAGAAAAATATGCTACTAACATATCTGAATCATCTTTATACTCACTACCGTACCAACGTGGTAATTTCATGTATTGTTCAAAAGATTGATTAACAATATTTAACTCTGACATAAATACTGCATCATGAATTAACTCATCAGCCTTTATCTTATCTATTGAAGAAATTACTGCGATTGGATTATGAAGAGAACTATCCCAAACAGAGGGATTGATTGATTTAAAAAGTGCTGTTGCAGGAGTGTGCCACGCCCACCATAGATTATTAGCTATCAACTCTAAAACTTTAAGCTCTTTAGGTAAAGATACTTGAATTTCATACTCACGAATATTCATTACAAACTCCTACTTATTTTATTGTGGAAAGGCATGTACTAAACAACGTACAAGTTTTATATACTAAACATTTTTTAAAATACTAAAATATTTTTTACATACTAAAACATTATAACTTCATTTGTGAAACTTTAGATATTTAACTAGCTTTTTAATATCTA
>CAMQYB010000080.1 GCA_947039055.1 uncultured Deferribacteraceae bacterium | reverse complement strand
AAAAACTTGCTCCTTACTTATATAATTAATTAACTGTAAATTTATTTAAAAGTGTCGAATATAACTTTCAACTCTCTACCTGGAATAATAGAAAACATTTTGTTATCCCAGCTTTTTGTTGAAGCCTTGTTTTTAACTTCAAACTTCTGATTTCCACCTGCATGACAACCGTAGGTAATAAATGTTCCATAGTTACTAGCGTAATCTATACATTTCTTAGCTTGTCCTTTAGCTAAAATTCGGTACTGATTTTCTACTTGGATATTACCCTCTAAACCCCACTGATGATGTGTAAGTATCATATCGCTACACTCAGTTAATGTAAGATGCAACCCTGTATTTAATAAACACATATTTGGTGAGTCTGCTTGGTGGAGTTTGCCAACTGTATCCATTATCCACTCTTGACTACTTTTATTATCTACACAGATCGGATTTTTCTGAAACTCTGAATCTATACATCTATTCCCTGTCCCTCTTAATTTAACAATATAATTTTTATCAACAGTCGGTACAGTACCTTTTGCAACAAATCCATGTTTCTCTAAAAGTGCCAATAATGCGTTCTTACTATCAATATCATTTGCAGATAATTTCTCATTATTCAACTCTATAAACTCAATAACATCATCACGTTGATCTAATAGAACTACATGTCTTTCTGCAACTTTTTTAGCAGATGCGTTTAAACTACTAAGCATACTTCTAGCTCTTAAAACAGCAGTTGACTCTGCCACAGTTAATAGAGGTATAAATATTTTTACATCATCATACTTTGGCAGAACTTCATTAAGCCATTTTATATCTTCTAAATACGCAGCCTTATATCCCTCTCCTTTTCCGATAGTTACAGCTTTATCTATAGGTGGCAATTTAGAAAAATCAATCTTAATACTATCACCTAACTTAACAGCTATTTTTCCTGTTTCTTGGCAATAAATAGTTGCCCCTATAGGATTTGAAGCAAGCTCAATATTAATATGTAACTGGTTTGCAAGCATTTTACTACTATGTTTTGTTGGTGCAATAACGATCTCTTTTTTACTTCCATTACTATAAGCAACTTCTACCCAACACGCTTTCTCTGTTGTGTTTGGTGCAGGAAAATCATAGACATTTCCATAGTTACCTCTAAATGCTGGATACAACACAGCTTTAGTAGATGGGTTTGTAAGATCATCTGGCATATAAGCACCTAGCAATGTTACGACTGGAACACCGATTTTTTTAGGATTAAAAGGTGTCGCATGAACAACATTATATATCTCTGGCCATATTGGAGCTTCATACTCTACCATCTCTCTCTTTTCACTATCCCATTTTAAAAAGCCAGTAGTTGATTTATTCTCATCAACTCCACCGTATAATTTAGGTACAATAGTCGGAGAAACAGCCGCTATATATCGTTGCGATTTCATAACTGTATAACCTGTTAAACGTGTGTACTTAGAAATATTACTTGAATATCTACCACCTGACATAGTATCTGCACTATAGTTATATCTGCCGATAAAATTATTCTCTGGTTTAACGCCAGTAGCACTAGTGTCCCATATTAGATTACCTTTCATCATCTTATTGTAAACATCGTATCCCCAACCACTGTCTGCATGGTGATATGTCCAAAAAGCTGGTTTATCATTTGGTTTTACATAATGTCCTAAACCGTAGGCATGTCCAACTTCATGACTAAACTCGTTACCTAATGTATCAAACAATGTACCGATACCGTTACCACCACTTAATCCGTGCCAATGAACTGTTGAATATTTTGTATGATCCCAAGTATTGCCAGTAGGTAGCGTAACAAACTTTCCGTCTTTAACATCTTGATATCTACCCTCTGCTAAATGAGTAGTCATATTGAAATTATGTTTCGGATAAGTCTGTGTCATATTCCAACTTGGATATCCAAAATTAGCAAGATTTATCCCAACACTAACTTGAGATTTTGCAACGTTGCCTCGCATATCGCCGTCATAAATTCCACCAATACTTTTACTAAATCTATCTCGTGGATTAGTAGAATTTAAATCATATATCACACCGTTACTCAACATCACTTTATTTAATGTCATGTTGTCGTACTTAGCATTAACTAGCTGTGCAAACGGTGCTGTTTGGAAATAATCTGCCATAGCTTTAGCAGGACTATCCATCATATATCCGTTACCTTTTGTTCTGTGTCCTGTCAACATTCCAAGTCTTATAAATGTGAAAACTCCAACTGATGGTGCACCGAACTCAATATCTCCTGATGCAAGCGTTCCCTCTCTTCTTGATGCTTCATCTTTATTTGTTATAAATCTTAACTCTAAACCTTTCTTCATATACACCCATGAAATCTCACCTGTCCACGCTTTTGTAGAGTATACAATTTCATGCTCTGTACCTATAAGGCTATCCGACTTAGGGATATTTCTAGGGGTTACTAACTCTAAAGTTGTTTTAACTGTGCCATCTAAAATAATCTCTACACTTATACTATTTATTGATTGTGCTATATCATCTGTTGGCATAAATATAAGAAGTGCATCTCTCTCACTTATTACATCTGGTAGATATAACTCAGCGTTACCTTTAGGTTCAACTGTGTGAGTTTGTCCAAACTGTACTCTACCTGTTAAATTTCCTGATGATAAATTATTGCCAGTATCACGATGATTACCGCTTCCATCATAATCGTAGAAACCAACTTTCTCTGGATAAACCGTTGAAACTATATCATCATTCTGACAAGAAACAAAAACCGTAACAACTAATAATATAAGTAAAAAATTAAATTTCATAAAAACCCCTAAATCATTCAACACATCAACAATAAATAGCAATTTTTTCTATCATCACTAAATCGATATACAACACTATACTATATCTACCTATTACAACATAAACCTTTTATGCTTATATGCAACTATAATCATCGTAATAAACGCTCTAATGTTTAATAAATAATAAAACATTGCAAAATTATAAATTATCTATTGATAGATAATATCTCTATGTTATAATGATCGTCCTATTTTAATATTACTAAACGATGCATATCGGAACATGATAATATACTAAAATAACGACATAACTAACTAAAGAGGAGTTCAATTTAATAATGACAAAAATTAACAGTAACTATTTAAAATTACAAGGAAGCTATCTTTTTGCACATATCGCTAAACAGATAAACACATTTTTAGCAAAAAATCCTAACGCAGATATAATACGTTTAGGGATCGGTGATGTTACTCTGCCTATCACAAAAACAGTTCTAACTGCTATGCATAACGCCGTTGATGAAATGGGTATAAAAGAAACTTTTAGAGGGTATGGTCCTGAACAAGGATACGATTTCTTAATCAATACTATTATCGAAAACGATTATAAAACTCGTGGGATTGAGTTCTCTAAAGACGAAGTATTCGTAAGTGATGGTGCTAAATGTGATGTTGGAAACATTCAAGAATTATTTTCAACAGATTCTATCGTTGCAATTTGCGATCCTGTATACCCTGTGTATCTTGATAGTAACGTTATGGCTGGACGAACTGGTGAGATTAAAGATAATGGATATTTTGATAAAATTGTATACCTTCCAACTAATAAAGAGAACGGTTTTTCACCAGCTCTACCTGATACAAATGTGAACTTAATATATCTATGCTCTCCTAACAATCCAACTGGAACAGCACTAACTAAAGATGAATTAAAAAAATGGATAGATTACGCTACTAAAAATAAAGCGATCATATTATATGATGCAGCGTACAGAGAATATATTACTGATGACTCTCTTCCTAAATCTATATACGAAGTTGAAGGTGCTAAAAAAGTTGCAATAGAGTTTAACTCATTCTCTAAAACAGCAGGATTTACTGGTGTGCGTTGTGCATACACCGTTGTACCTAAAGAACTTGAAGCATACACTGATAAAGGTGAATTATACTCAGTTAATAAATTGTGGAACAGAAGACAAACTACAAAATTTAACGGCGTGCCTTATATCGTTCAAAAAGCAGCAGAAGCTGTATACTCTCCTCAAGGTAAAAAAGAGACTAAAGAGTTAGTTGAATATTATATGACAAACGCTAAAATTATTATGGACGGCTTAACAGAAGCTGGGTATGAAGTATACGGTGGAGTTAATGCTCCATATATTTGGTGGAAATTACCTAAAGGGATTAAGTCTATTGATTTCCTTGATATACTACTTGAAAAATGTCATGTTGTTGGAACTCCTGGATCAGGATTTGGACCAGAAGGCGAAGGATATTTTCGTCTAACAGCGTTCGGCGATAGAGATAGAACTATCGAAGCTGTGAAAAGAATAACTTCAACTAAATTTATATAACACTTATAGGTTGCTATACTGTTTGATATTTTATGTAAAGTAGTAAATGCAGTATCAAATATATAATACGTTAACAAAAATTTAAATTTTTTCTAATATAGAATTGAACATAAAAAAAAGTACTCTACAATAAAATGCAGAGTACTTTTTTTATCTATACTAATGTGTACACCCAAAACTAAATAACTTATTTAAATAGATATATACTATGTAAAACTTATAACCTAATCACAATTTTTAAGTCACTTTTTCTCTGGATTATAAACCGTTATGAATGTATTAATATCATCCATATACTCTTTTAGAAATTTATTAACATCAGTCACAGTTATCGAATTAATAATCTTCATAAGTTCATCAAGTGATAAAAGATCATCGTTACTAATAATAGTAGTTGCTAAATTATCTGCCCAAAAATTATTGCTCTGACTTGCAGTGTTCATCTGTAAACCGTACTGAGTTTTAGCAGTTTTTAACTCGCTCTCCGTTATACCATCTTTAACAATATTATCTATCACTTGCAGAGACTCTTTAATTATATCATCTCTTTTTTTAGGATCAGTTGTAAACGATATTCCACCTACAAATTTATCTTCAGGAAAGTCAGAGTACGATACCATCACGTTAGATGAATATACTCCACTCTTATCTTCTCTAATTTTTTCTCGTAACCTAATAGATATTATACTGCCTGCAAGTGCCGATATATACCCACCGTTTTCAAGGTGTTTTGCATCTTTATCAAACTTGATTGATACAGTTGATCTATCTTCAACATCGCCGTACCCATCTTTCTTACCGTAACTTTTTGAAAGTTTTATACCTCTATCAATAGCTTTCGTGTTTGCTCTATTAGAACTCTTGATTGATCCTAAATATCTAGCTGCATATTTAACAACTTTCTCTTTATCAAAATCTCCAACTAATACAAATACAAAATTATTGATGTCGTTAAAATTGTTATTATATATCTCTAACAACTCTGTTTTATCTAACCCTTTTAGATCTGCAAGTTCTAAATACTCTCTTCTATATTTATCGTTATACATCTCTTTTGAGGCTACTCGTATAAAGTTTTTATATTTGTTTTTCTCATCTCCTGCTAAGGCTACCGTGTATGAATCAAGTATAGACTCTAAAACTTTTTCATCAATATTAGCTGATGTTATATACTTATAAAGAAGTTGAAACATAGTCTCAATATCTTGAAAATCTCCCTCTGCTTCAAAATCAAAACTGTTTTTATTTACAGTTGGCCCTATCGCAATTCTTTTATCTGCCATATATGTTCGTAGCTGATTTATAGAAATATCATCGAACCCACTATTGCCGACAACTGCCAATACTAAATTTGCAACAAGCACATCTTTATCGTTTAACGAAGATGAACCACCCTCTTTTTTACCGATCATAACAAACTTATTCTTCTCGCTGTTGTTAGGTTTTAAAAGCAGTCGTACACCATTTTCAAATGTGATTAACTCTGCATCAATATTTTTAATGCTCTCTTCTTTGACGATTTTTCCACTAACAATCTTATCGTTAATTAGAGAGGTTATAACTCCTGCTCCTTCAAATTTTGTAAGTTTTACATAAGCTACTTCTTTCTCGATTTGTATAAACTCTTTCTCATCAAGTTTCATTTTATCAAGATCACTTTCAGGAGTTGTAACAATTAAAATCTTGCCATCACTCTTTAAAAGATCGTTAAATGCTTTGTTGTAATCTTCAAGATTGTTTTCATCAAATATCTTATTTAACAGAAGTTCATCTTGATGATACTCCGTTAAATAATCTCTGTTTGTATCATAAGTTGATATGAGTGAGACGATCTCTGATGAGTTACTTTTATAATCAATATCCGCAAGTCTTGCTAAAGTAGATTTTTGTCTTAACACAAATTCATCAACTTCATCTTGATTAAATCCATCACGTTTTATACTTTCGATTTCTAGGAGCATAGATTTCACATCATCTCGTACACGCTCTGGTTTTGTTACTATATAAAAAGTTGTTGCATATAAATTTTCTGTAATATTATTTGTGCTTGAACCAAAATTAACTATATCAGTTTTATCCTCTAATATTTTCGACGACACCCGTCTGTTAAGCATATTAGTTGCTGCTTGATTTAAAGTTTTTTTCTCAAGATCTTCATAAGTTGTAACTCTGTTATTATTCGTTAAATAGATCAACGATACAGATGTCGACGGAGCTTCTTTATCCGATATAATATTGAACCTTAACCCTTTTTTGATAGGTACAGTCTTATCAGCTTTCTCAGCTAGGTTTTTAGATTTAAGTGATGAGAAGTTTTTTATAATTAATTTTTCAGCTTCATTCACATCAATATCACCAACAACTATGATAGACATATTTGATGGCACATACCATTTATTATAGTACCCTTTTAAAAGCTCACTGTTAGCGTTTGAAATTATATCTACTAATCCTATCGGGTCTCTATCTTTATATTTTGAACCGTCAAATAATATCTCTCTTGTTTTAACTCTTACTCTGTTGAAAGTTGTATTTCTGCTTCTCCACTCTTCAATGATTACATCTTTCTCTTTTTGAACTTCTTTTTCATCAAAAGTTATTCCGTCAGCCCAATCTCGTAATATACTAAACGCATCGCCTACAAGTTTTTGATCCTTTGTTGGAATTGATAATTGATAATTTGTATAATCGGTTGATGTTGAAGCATTACTGTGCTGTCCAAAAGTTAACCCTGCTTGCTCCATAAACTTGATAACGTCGTTACCTTTAAAATTTTTCGTACCGTTAAACGCCATGTGTTCGACAAAATGAGCGATCCCTCTCTCGTTATCTGCTTCATCTAATGAACCACTTCGAACATTTAAACGTAGTTCAAGTTTATCAACAGGTAGATTGTTACTACGGATGTAATATGTTAATCCGTTGTTTAACTGACCTACAATTATTTTATCACTAAAAGGAAGTTTATCTTTTCCTCTAATTTTATCTATAATTAATTTGCTGTTTTTTGCGTAGCTATATTTAGTGTTATAGGCGAACCCTAACCCTATCATAATCAATAAATTTATTGCTAATATTTTAAACATTTTTATACCTCCTATATAAAAATAGAACTTAATTCTGATGACACAAATACCTATCTACTGTTATTTTAGATCTATTACCATTGTTGAAACAATATACTTTTTACTTTTGACTTCATTATCGAATACATACATAAGACAGATTATAAGACTTATAATTCATAATTGATTGTTATTATAATGATAATAACAGTTAGTGATTCAGAACATGATCATTATACTTCAATATGAATAATAATGTAAGAGCTCAATTTCAATCTCTTATTTTT
>CAMQYB010000079.1 GCA_947039055.1 uncultured Deferribacteraceae bacterium | reverse complement strand
TAAACTCTATAATAATTTATAAGCTGTATAAAATTATTTAATTATATTCTAAATAATTAAGCTGTATAAAACTGCTAACTCATTACTCTAAATATAAGTTGAAAACTGATTTACTTAACCTATAAAAATTAATATCAATTACAATTAAAATATCAATTACAATTAAGAAATAATTATACATAATAATATTGCGAAAAGAGTAACACAACTTATTAATTACTAATTAATCATGTAAGTGTAAAATATATTAATACATCTTATTGATCACTGACTAATCACACAACTGTAAAACACAGTAACGTATTTTACAGGTTATCATCTACTCCCATGATTTTGAAAAATAGTAATATAGTTTATCAATTATCTCGGTATATGTTTTCTTATCAAGTGCAGATATAAATATCGCATCACCATACTTATTTTTAAGCTCAAGCAATGTTTCTTCATCTAACATATCTACCTTATTAAAAACTATAACTCTATTCTTATTCGCTAGATCTATATCTTCTAAAACTTTTTCAACTGCTTCAATATGTTTATCGTAATCCATATCTGAACTATCAACTAGATGTATAAAGTAATCAGCAGATTTTATCTCCTCTAATGTTGACTTAAACGCTGGTAGAAGATTTTCTGGAAGATTTCTAATAAACCCAACTGTATCTATTAAAATAATCTCTTTATCTTCTGGAAACCTTATTCTTCTTGATGATGTCTCTAATGTTGCAAACATCATGTCATCTGCATATATACTCGAATTGCTTAGATTATTCAACAAAGTTGTCTTACCTGCGTTTGTATAGCCGATTACTGCGACTATCGGTATATCTTTCTTCGTACGCTTATGTCTTTTAACAACTCTTGATTTTTCTATACCTTTAAGCTTCTTTTTCAAAAAGGCTATTCTATCTGTTACCTTTCTTTTATCTATCTCTAATTTTGTCTCCCCAGGACCTTTACCACCTATCCCACCTGTTAAACGTGATAATGAATCATCTTTCATTCCAAGTCTTGGTAGAATATATTTTAGCTGAGCAAGTTCAACAATCACTCTACCATCGTTATCTTTTGCACGATTTGCAAATATATCTAATATAAGTTGCGTTCTATCAATTACTTTAATTTCTGTAAACTCTGCAATCATTCTGCTTTGACTTGGTGTTAAAGTGTTATCATAGATTAGATACTCTGCTCCTGATGAAACTGTTTTGATAACAATCTCTTTTAACTTTCCTGTTCCAACAACATATTTTGCATCAATCTTATTTCGTATCTGATAGATATTATCTATAACCTCAAGATTAGCCGTTCTTGCTAACTCTTTTAACTCTAAAAGGTTTCTGCAAGCCTCAGCACTATTTTTAAATGCTCCAGTTAATACTGCCATAGTTTTACTTTTTGTAATATTTAACTTTTTAGATTTAAACCCTAGCTCATCTTCTAAACCTTCAATAAATTTATCGTAATCTATACGCTGGCTATAAACATCTTTATCATCTAATGTGCTATACTCACCGTTACTACCTTCTGGCAATAAATATATCGTAGACATAGATATAGGTAATCCATCATTATCGTCAACTGATATAACTGTTAAACTATCTAGTCTCAATAACGCAAGATCCGCTATATCATCTTCATCTGGAGTGCTATTTTTGAAATCAGTTCGAATTAATCTAATACCTCTAAGTTTGCCTGATATTAATCCAAACCTGTTTAATTTTGGAATAACTAACTCTTCGCTATTACCGATGATAATATATTCTATATTACCTCTTCTATCTATAATTATACCTA
This sequence comes from uncultured Deferribacteraceae bacterium, assembly GCA_947039055.1. GTDB lineage: Bacteria > Chrysiogenota > Deferribacteres > Deferribacterales > Mucispirillaceae > CAMQYB01. Next base: position 5,902 of record CAMQYB010000079.1, on the reverse strand, counting down.
TCTGTCTTTTTGTGATAAAAGATATCTCTGTAATCACTTTCGCTAAATCAACAGATATGAGGTTCTCACTCTTGTTTTTACGACTATATAATTTTTCTAACCTTTTAAGAATATTTGCGGTAAGTCCTTCAGTTTTCCCGTGTAATATATTACACCTCCTTCATATCAATATTTTAATCTAAATATCATAATAGTTAAAGATATTTATTCTATACAATAGCACTAGAAATAAATTTAAAAATATGTTAGCATTCTGAAATGAAAACTGTTAGCACTTTTAATAACATTCTTATATTTAATCCTGCTTTTTTAGGCGATGCCGTTTTAAGCACTCCACTTATAAAAGCTGTAAAAAAACTTTATCCTTCTGCACTAATCACTTTTACAACAAGACCTGAATATGCAGAACTGTTTACAGATATTGATATAATTGATACTGTACTCCCTTTTGATAAATATGGGAAATATAAAGGCTTTTTTGGAACTCTTAGGTTTGCGAAAATATTAAGAGAGAAAAAGTTTGACCTTATTATAAATCTTCATAGGTATACAAGATCAACTTTCCTACTAAAGCGTGCAAAACCAAAATTTTTGCTAGGATTTAAATCTGCATCATTCTCATTTTTATTCGATGGATCTGTCTACCGTGATAAACTATTACATGAAGTTCAGAGAAATTTATCAACACTTGAACCGTTAGTAGAAGATTATACTTTAGCATCGGCAATTGAGCTTGGTGGAAAAGTTATTACTAGGTTTGATAGATCTCTTTTTAGTAAAATAAAATTATATCAATCTACAATATCTCCAAACAAAAAATTAATCGGACTTGCAATAGGATCAGTATGGAAAACTAAACGATATCCACCTGAACAGTTTGCTGAACTTGCTACATTGCTTTATCTATCTAATTATACTATAGTTCTGTTTGGATCATCTGCTGATAAAAAATCTTATGATGAATTCTTTAAATATTATAAATATCCTTACATTGATTATTTATATAAAATTGATATAAAAGATCTTTCAACATTTATTGCGTCAGTTGATATTCTTATATCTAATGATTCTGGACCTGTTCATATCGCTTCATCAACAATAACTACTATTATTGATATATTCGGTGCAACTGTGCCTCAGCAAGGATTTTCTCCTTATACTGACAACTCCTACATAGTAGAAAACTTAGATTTAACATGCAGACCTTGTGGTGCTCATGGTGGAAATAAATGTCCTAAGAAACATTTCAAATGTATGAATGATATAGATTATAACGAAATCAAAGCTATTATTGATAAAATTGGTGAGTAACTAAATGAAAAACATCCTCATAATACGATTCTCTTCTTTCGGAGACATAATATTAACAACTGGTATAATAAAACAGATTAAGTTTCAACGACCAAACTATAGGATTGACGTTTTAACATCTGCTGAATATGCACCTATATTTAGAAAATTTCCGTATGTTAGAGATATTTATATCTTAGATAAAGAGATGCCTTTAACATCATATATTGCATACCTTAAAAAAATCCCTAGCTATGACTATATTTTTGATCTACACGCTAATATGTACTCTCTAATAGCTAAGTTTTTTCTACATGGAAAAACTGTGACTTATAGTAAAAATCCGATCGCAAGAAGATTATTTGTGAAATTTAAAATAGGTAAAATGTTTCTTAAAAAACATGTTGTTGAAAAATATTATGACGTTGTTCAAAAAACCTTAAATCTTAAAAAAATTCTGAATATTAACGAACTTAAACCTTTTATACCTAACATATATGCTAATGAAAAAAAATTGGCTGAAAATGAAGGCACTGTTATCACTATACATCCTTTTGCTAGTAAACAAACGAAAGTATGGCCTCATTTTAATGAACTTATTAAGATATTATCCGATAGTGGTGCAATTGTAAACATAATAGGTATTGGTGATATTGAAGTATCGCCAACCGTAAACAACCTTACTGGACATAGACATTTTGATAGCTTAGTTGAAATTATATCGAAATCAGATATATTAATTAGTAACGATTCAGGACCTATGCATCTAGCTGTAGCATTGAATATTAACTTGATTGCAATCTTTGGATCAACAACTAAAGAGTTAGGATTTTATCCGATATTTGATAATTGTAAGATATTAGAGTATCCAAGCTTATCGTGCAGACCTTGCCATGTACACGGATTAGATGAATGTCCATTAAATGATTTTAGTTGTATGTTATCAACATCTATTGAAGAAGTTAGGTTTAATACAATATCTATACTATCTACACTTATTTAACTGCTTTAGATTTATATACAAACAACCTAAAGTTCTCATAAGTGCTTGATAGATCAGACTTTATAGTAAATAATACTATTTTTATCTACTTTTAATAACTATTTTTTGTCCTATACGTAGTTTATGTACATTACCTATCCTAGGATTAAGGCGTTTTAATGATGTAGTTTTCATTCCATGTTTATGTGCAATAGCTATAAACGTATCACCCCTTCTAACAACATAATATTTTGGAGTGTATTTATTTAATAGTTTAGATATACCTTTATCCATATTGCTATTTGAATATTTACTTATCGGAAGTAAAAGTGGTTTACTTTGTAAAATAGTATTTCCATCAAGACAATTTATATTCTTTAATCGTGATAGACTCACATCATATTTTTTTGCGATACTCTTAATATTTGATCCACCTTTAGCATTCACAAGAGTGTACTGTAATCTTTCAGCCTTATCTGTTTTACTTAATAGATCAATAACCTCTTTATCTCTTCCATAAGGAACTCTTAAAGAGTAGCTTTTAACTGGAGGTGTTATACCTACTTTTAATGATGGGTTTAACTCTACCATATCTTCAAATTTAATATCTAATTTCTCAGCTAACCAAAAAAGATTAACTTGAGAATCTATATCTACTTTAGAGAAAAATAACGGTGCAGTTGTAGGAGCTTCAAAACCAAGTTTAAGATAGTTTTTATAAATGATTAATAAAGCAATAAATTTTGGTACATAATCTCTTGTTTCAAGCGCTAATGTTCGTGTGCTTGCAATCTTAAAGAAATCATCTGTTTTATGTTTTACTGATGCACGATGTATTCTTCCTGGCCCTGCATTATAAGCAGCTAAAGCTAGAAACCAATCATCGAACCTTTTATATAGATCACTTAAAAACCTTGCTGCTGATCTGCTTGAAATCTCAAAATCACGTCTTTCATCTACCCAGAAATCATTCTTCATTCCATACATTCTACCAGTACTTGGCATAAACTGCCACATTCCTGTTGCACCCACTCGTGATATTGCATGATTGTTAAATCCTGACTCTGTGAAAGCTAAAGCTACTAAATCTGAAGGAAGTTCTGCTTCAAGAAAAATATCTTCTACAACATACATATATTTATTTGCTCTATCTAACCATTTCTGTGTTACATGCGGTATTTTTTCAGTAAAATATTTTAGATAACGTTCAACTCTTGGCGTCATAACTATAGGAACATTAAACTCTTTCATCTCATAAAAATATTCGTACTCAGTAATCTTTTCTCTATCAACAACAATTGATGAATAAAGGCTTATATCTGGAACTAATAATGATAGTTCATCAGACTCTGTAATCTCTATACTGCTTTCAAGATTACCTAAATCATACTCATCACTTAATGAGTTTTCCAATGTTTCTGCATCATATGATACTAACTCACTATTTTTAGCACAACTGATACTTATAAAGAAAGAAAGGAGTACCGTTAATCTCGTAAAACTTACTCTAAATAAATTGTTCATTTTTTATCTTATCTCTCTTAATTTATAATTCAAATTGATATAATATTTTTTAGGATATCTAACTGCACTATTATTTTCTATACTAACTATATTTGTTAAATAATTAGCCTGCACATTATTTATATTACTAGTTAGAAACTCTATCATATCGTAACCTATCATACTGCTATAACTCATCTCATCACCAAAAAAAGTATTGTACTTATCTGATAGTCGTTCGATATTCTCATCAATAATATACAAGTTAGGAGTAACAATATGGATTTTCTTAAAATATACTTTATAATCATCATTATAACTCAATGCACTTAATGAGCTTGTTACAACTACAACTTTATGCAGATTATCGTCTGTCTGTGTGTATCTAACTATTGGAAGAAGAGTTTCCATCTGATCATCATCACTTATAATAATATTAACTATACTATTTGTCTTATTTCTCATGTAATAATTTTGTAGATAATTTTGTAGATCTGTTGAACCACTACTTGCAACATATATAGTTGAGTTAATATTCATATTTGATAAAACTTTTTTCATATATTTTGCTTCATTTTCTCTATCACTTGAAACTGTAATTAAAACCTTTGCACGATTGTCAAAAATAGATAGCTCCGCTGCCATATCCAATAACTGATTGAATGATGTGTCAAAATTAATATAACTCTCATCAACTAATAAAGTTCTATTATCAAGGTTGATCAATACTTCGTTATCTTCTGTTATCTCATAATCACGATCAACTGTTTTGATCGTATATTTTGATCCTAACGTTTGCATATTATATATCATGCCCTTAACATGATCATTCTCTATATTTGAGTTAATAATGTTTATTACCACATTCTCATCAACAGAACGAACATACTTCTTCTGTTTCCTGTTCTCTATACTATCATCAATTATATCTGTATCTCTACCTTTACTATTTTCAACTTCAATTCCACTATTATTAATTGCACTATCAGGAACAATCAATGGAATACCACTACTGTTGTCCATATCAACTATTCCATCTTCAATATTCTTAATGCTAGTACTGATATTATTTACATTTTTTAATGATTTAATTCTAAGTCTATCATCTATACATCTTATAGGCGATTCGCCTTCTTTTAGCTTTATATTAAGCTGACTGCAATAACTTCTTAATACACTTTGATATTGAACAGTCATCTCTCTATTCTTTAATCTATTAGCAATTCTTTTCGCTTTACTTCTATTTTTGACTTCTATAAGCAGGTCATACAACCACAGATCATAAAACATTCTTATATCTTCATCTGCTATTTCATTTAGATTAACTTTCTCGAATAAAAATTTAGCATACGCTCTATCACCACTAATTAAATAGTAGTAACCTAAAAATAATGTAGCAGAATTAGCGACACTGCTATCACTAGCTGCAGCATAGAACCTGAGCTGAACAATATCATCTGTTTTTAACTCTTTATTCACATATTTATATATATCAAAAGAATCTCTTTTAGATGATGCACTTGCACAACTACTTACTAAGATCGCCACTAATAATACAATAACTACGTTTAAACATCTCTTCAATTCTGGTAATTTCAATATCTAATCCTCTGTGATTTATAGTATCTGAAGCATCCTTTAACTCTTCTTCTAACATCTCACCTTTGTATAAAATAATCTTAAACTTCTTTGCTAAAACATTCTCTGTGTGCTTTAGAAGCTTATCTACTTTTGCAACACCACGTGCTGTTATATAACTAAATTTAAAACCCTCTAGGTTTTCTACTCTATCATTTATTACTGTAACATTCTTTAGATCTAACTCGGCAATCGCTTCCTTTAGAAAATCACACTTCTTCCTTGTTGACTCAATTAATGTAACCTTCATCTCTGGATAACATATAGCTATTACTATCCCAGGGAAACCACCACCTGATCCAACATCAGCCAACTTATCACTCGCTTTAAAGTATCTAACTGATTTTGCAACCTCTGATAAATGGAATAGATAAACACTATCTAAATAATGCTTACAATAAAACTCATCTCTATCCTTAATATTAGTAAGGTTAAGTGTAGCGTTTTTATGTAACTCATAAAACAATTCTAACTTCTCTACAATACCAT
>CAMQYB010000078.1 GCA_947039055.1 uncultured Deferribacteraceae bacterium | reverse complement strand
AGATTTTTATTCTCAAGACTTTTATTATCTAAATTTGTATTCTCTATATTTTTATTATCTAGGTTGTTATTGCCTGCGTTCTTGTTATCTAAGTTCTTGTTATCAGTATTAATATCCATAATTAAACCCTGCCTTCACAGATAAGTGCGTACTCACAATATGTACAGATTTTTTTATTCTCAGTTCTTGTGAAAGGAACATGGATACTTTGAAGTTCTATCAATTTTGATCTAATCCAAACTTCTGCTTCACTGCTTAAACTTGTGTCGAAAACTTTTATATATTGATACGACTCGCTAAGCGATACTTGATATAGTGAAGTCGGTTCTACGTTTTTATTTTTACTGTATAAAAAATAGTAGAACGGAAGTTGAAGATCATCATACTTATCTAACGTCGGTTTCATAACAGTAGATAATTTATCTGCTGACTTAAACTTATAATCTATAATATCAATCTCACGGCTATCATGATTAAAATCAATCCTATCAATCTTACCGTGCAGAATTATCCCCTCTGCTTTATACTCATAACTTTTTTCAACTTCTAACGTTTCATACCCTTCTTTTTTTCGATCTAATTCTACATCTAATATATCTTTAAAAATATTAATGATCTCATCTTGAATAAATCTTGATGGTCTTGATGTTGTGAAAACATCGTATCCAGATATAATCTCTTCATGTATATCTCTCACGCTATCAAGGTAGGTTTTATCAGTTACTGATATATTTCTTGTGTGCAACACTTCTAAAATTTTATGTAGAATATTTCCTATCATCATGGGTGATACAACTGTTGCCATTTCAACTGTTTCATAAACTTTCATAATTCGTTTATAGAAATATTTTAGCGAACAATTTATATAGTCGTTAAATGCTGATGCTGACAATTTATTAGATCGTATTTTTTCAATCATTTTTTCAGTTTTAAAAATCGTGCCGTCATTTATATTAAGATTGTTTTTATCAGAAAATTTATCGTACTTTTTAACATCAAATAAGTTGTACTCTTTATTATAATATGATTGAGCTTTGAGATTATATTTGAAACTCAACTCATTAATAAAACTACTGCTATTTCGTGTATCATCACTTTTAGTAAAAGACAGAATACTTTTTTTAGATCTCGACATTATCTGCAATAGATAATTTTTTATCAAACTTTCTCTATCTAAATATGTTGGAAGTTTTAAATCTAACCTCATCTCAGTATTTAAAAATAGATCTTTCCTGCTTGTTGGAGGAAAAATATCATCGTTAAGTTCAGGTACAAAAATAACATCGTAATCTAAAGCTCTTGATTCCAATATCCCAGACACAGTTATAGCACCCCTAGATGTATTAACCTTTAATGTTGAGATATCATTTAATATTATATAGATACTATCCTCAAGTGACAACTTATCATCAATCAATGAATAAACTGATCTTAATTGATCTAATAATTGCACAAGATTACTAAATATCTCAACTTCACTTTTTGATATATGTGTTTTAATAGCTCTCAAAAACACTTTAATATAATCTATTAATTGAGGGATAGGAAGTTCATCATTCAACTTATTTATAAGTTGAAAATATTGATTAAAAAATGGTAGAGTTGAAAGTTCTGCAACAGGTATAAAAATATTATTCTCTGCAATTTTTTTATCAATCACCTTTCTAACATCTTCTAGTCCATCAAGTGATGTTAAAAATATTTCATAATAAAACTCTTTTAAAGTATCAAGCGTGATCACCTGTTTACTATTTCTATCAATCAATAATTTAATATTTAAAACTGATTTTAAAAGTTGAAATACAGCAGTTTTATCAATATTCTCATTTGCCGTAATATTAAAAAGATTATATTTGTCGTAGCGTAAAAAGTACGATTTCAAACTGTCATCCACAAGCAGAATGCTCATTCTCTCATACGGTATATTATTAACTTTATTATAGTATGCTGCTCTAAAAGTTATCAGTTCAATTTGTGATAGAAGTGAATTAGCTCTCAAAATTTCACAGTTGTCACGATTTAAAATCATATTATCTGCATCAGGAATTTCTATATCTAAAAACTTTTCATAAGATGTATAGTGACTATTTTTATTTCCAACAAAATTAAATATAATTAATATATCACTATTTTTTGATAAGTTTTTGATTTTGATTAATTCGTGTTTACTAAGATATCCACCGATAAAAAATATAAATTTATCGTACCGTTTAACTAAATGTCCAAGATCTTCATTTGAATATAAGTTCCATGGCTCAACAAGATTGCTATCATTTAAGAGATCATTATAACTGTACCATAAATTCATAAGCGACTGAGCTTGTTTCTCATAATCGGTATATTTGCCTGCTTTATATAGCTCATCAACTGAGATACACTCAGCAGATAACTCTCTAAAAAATGCAAGCAGATTGATAGATATATTATCGAACGAACTATAATTGTTTAAGAAGATATCTTGATTATTATGGAAGATGTTTCTGCTGTCATCAACAGATAATGATGATGCAACTTTTTTAAGATAAAACGATCTAAGCCGTTTATCAATCTTTCTTTTTGTTGATATTGATGTGAATTCTAAAAATTCTTTAATCGTAAAAAGGTCTACGTTTTGAAGTTTTCTTGATGCAACTTCTTTTAACGCTCTCGTTGTTGGAATGATTAAAGCTGTACGATCTTTTACCGACTCCACTAACGCCGTACTATATATGAAATCTATTGCACTTGTATTAGTTGGAGCCCGTAAAACTTTTATCATAGTAAGCCAGTCGTTTTAAGTAACGCTTCAGGATCAGGTTTACGTCCTGCAAAGTTGAAAAATAAGTTATCCATTGTTTCCTCAGCACCTCTTGATAAAATATTATCAAAGAACCTGCGTGCTAACTCTTTATCAAAAACCCCTGCTTCACTAAACTGTAAATAAGCATCAGCTGAAAGCATCTCTGCCCATTTATAACTGTAGTAACCAGCTGCGTATCCACCTGCAAAAATATGTGAAAAACTGTTCTCAAATGATGTGTAATCAGGAGGAAGAATAACTGCAACTTTCTCTCTAACTTTATTCAATATCCCTTTAACCTCTGCATAGCTATAATCTGACTGATGCACCAACATATCAAATAAAGCGAACTCTGTTTGACGTAAAAGTTGCATAGCTGATCCAAAATTTTTATTCTTAATCAATTTATCTATCATCTCATCTGGGATCGCTTTGCCAGTATTGAAATCTTTAGCAAACAGTTCTAAGACTTTTTTCTCGTACGCAAAATTTTCTATAAATTGAGATGGAAACTCAATAGCGTCCCACTCAACTCCGTTCACTCCAGATAAATATCCTTCATTAACTTTGCTTAAAATATGATGAATAACGTGTCCAGCTTCATGAAATAAAGTTGTCACATCTGAGTGTTTAAGTAGAGACGGTTTACCATCTTTCGGAGGTGGAAAATTTGCAACTATAAATGCTGATGAAAAGTATTCATTACCATCACCGTCAAGACGATATGTATGCCAATCGTTCATCCATGCTCCACCACGTTTAGATTTTCTATTATATAAATCTAGAAATAATCGTGCATGAGGATTGTTATCAATCAGTAGATCATATACCACAACTTCATCATCCCATACTTCAACATTTTCTACTTTGACAAATTGTATATCAAACAATTTAGATAGAAATTTTAATAACCCATCAGTTACATTTCTAGACTCAAAATATGGAAGAAAATCTTCTTCAACAAATCCTAATTTTTCTTTCTTGATAAGGTTGTTTATAAATGCAAGATCAAACGACTCTACATTATCTATCCCTAATTTTTTTCCGAACTCTTGAGTATCAGCTAACTCTTTTAATGCAAACGGTTTACCTTTAACAGCAAGCTCTTCTAAAAATAATATAACATCATCCACAGATTTTGCAGACATAGATACATTATTCATATCTGCGTAATTTTTATATCCTAAAATTTCAGCCATCTCTTTTCTTAAAGATAAAATCTCTTCTATCAATTTAGAGTTATTCACCGCTCTTGTCATATACGCTTTATAAATTTCTTTACGCAAATCTCTATTATCACAGTATGTCATGAAACTTATATACGATGGTGCTTGAAGTGTGAAAATATAAGATTTGTCTGGTTGTAATGCTAAAGATTTATCTGATTCTGGCATAGATTTTATATATGTATCATCTTTCAATTTTAGCTCAAACTCATTTGTTGCATCTAAAAGATTTTTAGAGTATTGATCTGATAGTTCAGCCAATTTCAAACTCATATCTTTAATTCTATTTTTTTGATCAGCTTCAAGATGAACACCTGATAGTTCAAATTTAAGGATATTATCATCTATAACTTTCTTCTCAATAATATTTAACTCTGTTTTAGAGATCTCTTTCAACGCTAGATAAATATCTTCTCTTTGCATAAGCTCCGTGAAATATTTAGTTATTTTCATAAGTACCATAGGATAAACTTGTCGTGAAAGCTCTGAGTCGTTCACTAAATTCATGTGTGATACGGGAACATAAAATTCATTTATAACAAATTGTAATTCCATAAACGGTTTCATGAAGTTATTATATGTTTTTGGAGTTATTTTTAATAACTTATCTAATTCATCATTATTTAGATATATTAATCCATCTAATTTTATTTCTGCATTATTTAAACAATCAACTGGAAATGATTTGAACATAAGATTACCTATCCTAATTAATTTTTTAATACTCTTCTGTGTTAATACTTTCTATTAAACTTATACGCTCTTTGTTTAAGTCAGTACTTCTAAGTAGAAGAGATTTCATACGAGAATACGATTCTGGTAGTTCGAATAATAATACCTTATTATCACCCGTTACCATAGTTTTTAATATGACCTCTATTTTAGATCTTTTATTGTTTTTGAGTAAAACAATATCTTCTGGTGATACAGGAGCTATATCTACAAATAATGTATATCTATCGTATAAGACAAATTTTGGTTCAAAATATAGCACAAAATCTTCTGATTTAAAAACAAGTTCGCTTTTATTATCATAAATATTTACGTACCCTGTAAGTTGTTTGATACTGTTTCTTGAATGATTATTGATAGTAAGCATTATTGAGATTGATGACGGGTTTAATACTAACTCTGGGTTAGCTATAGGAAACTGACGAGCACCCCTCTTATTTTTTTGATAATTTTTTAGAATATCATCAAGTTGAGCAGATATCTGACTGTTTTTCTCCATATCCTTCTGTATGGCATTCATCATATCGCCTTTATACATAAGTGTTAGTTCACGTGTAGTTTTATTGCTAAGTTGTTCATATAACAACTCAGCTGTAGCTTTTTCATGATCTTTAACAACATAACTGCTGTTTTTAGCATCTGGAAGAGACATTCTTATTAACGCCCACACATGCTCACAAAGAGTTTTATCATAAGACATACATTGTGTCTCAATCTCTTTAAACAGATCATTTATATTATCGCCTTTTATCGGCTGTTCAACGGTAACCGTCTTTTCACATGCTACAAAAAACAGAAAAGAAAGAACTATTAGAGCTATTTTTCTCATTAATTAATCCTAAATCAAGTATATCCAAGCTATAAACATCTTAGTTTAGCACTTTTATTTTAATAAATCAATAAGTCTGAATATTCTAACAATTCTTTCTCTTAAAAAACCTATATATTATTTAATACTGTAAAGAGCTGCTTTACCTAAATAACTTGCAGTTGAACCTAATTCTTCTTCAATTCTTAATAATTGATTGTATTTTGCTACACGATCTGTTCTTGATGGTGCACCTGTTTTAATCTGTCCTGCATTTGTTGCAACAGCTATATCTGCAATTGTAACATCTTCTGTTTCACCCGATCTATGTGATATAACAGATGTGTATCCTGCACGTTTTGCAGTTTCAATTGCATCAAAAGTTTCTGTTATTGTACCGATCTGATTAACTTTAACCAGTATAGAGTTTGCAATACCACCTTCTATTCCTCTATTTAATCTTTTAGTATTTGTAACAAATAAATCATCACCAACTAATTGAACTTTCGTACCTAGTGCATCAGTTAATAATTTCCAACCATCAAAATCATCTTCGTCAAGTCCATCTTCAATCGATACGATAGGATATTTATCAACTAAGTATGAGTAATATTTAACCATGTCATCTATTGATTTTTTCTTTTCAGCCTCAGCTTCCATAAAATAAAATCCATCTTTATAAAGTTCAGATGCTGCAACGTCCATAGCGATACAGATATCCTCACCAGGTTTATATCCAGCTTTCTCAATAGCTTTAATTATGTATTGTAACGCCTCTTCATTTGATCCTAAGTTAGGAGCAAATCCACCCTCATCACCAACAGATGTGCTAAGTCCTTTATCGTGAAGAACAGATTTTAACGCATGAAAAGTTTCCACACCCATTCTTAATCCTTCAGAGAAAGTTGTAGCTCCAACAGGCATAACCATAAATTCTTGAATATCAACATTATTATCAGCGTGTTCTCCACCATTTAAAATATTCATCATAGGAACTGGCAATGTACGAGCAAAAACCCCACCTAAATAACTATACAAAGGTAATCCTGCACTTTCTGCACCAGCTTTAGCAGCAGCCATTGATACAGCTAAAATAGCGTTTGCACCTAATTTAGATTTCGTTTCTGTACCATCCATATTAATCATTACTTGATCGATTAATTTCTGATCAAAAATATTTATACCACGTAACTCGTTTGATAGAGTATCGTTAATATTTGATACAGCATCTAAAACTCCCTTACCGTTATAACGTGTTTTATCGTTATCTCTTAACTCATGAGCTTCAAATTTTCCAGTTGATGCACCTGATGGTACAGCAGCTCTACCCATAAAACCTTCTTCAGTTGTTACTTCTACTTCAACCGTGGGATTGCCTCTTGAATCAATTATTTCGCGTGATTTGATATCAATTATAATACTCATAAACAGTCAGCCTCCATTAGCAATATTTATATAACAAATTACATTAAATCAAAATGTTAATTAAATGATACAGCAACAAATAAGAAAAATCTAGATAATATAATCAATTAACAGAAATATAATATATTTTATTACTTTAAATGATATTTTGCCGATAAGTTAGTAACGAATACATAGAACAATTTTATGGACTTTAGAAAGGATAATATAAATGATTAGAAAGATATTGATAACTATAGTGATATTTTATGTATCAGCGTTAAACCTTTATGCCACACCTAACAGCTATATGTACTCTGTACAATCTAAATCTTTTTTTGAAAAAACTGTGCAACAATTAAAAAGTAGCATCATCGGAAACGATTTAACTATCTATAACGAACACCTACACTTTGAACATGCGTTCGATAAAAAAATTGATATACGTCCGATATCAGTAATAGAGTTCGGAAATGTAAAAGATATCACATCATTAATTCAACTCAATCAACTGATAGGACTTGAACTGCCATTTAAAATTATGGTGTGGGAAGATAAAAAAGGAGATGTTAATGTGGGATTTATAAAACCTACATACATAGCAACTAAATACGGCTTATCAAAAAATAAAATCATCACATCAATGTATAACAAAATGATAGAGATTGTTATCGCAGCTGCTAGATAAAATAATCGCACAACTCATAGTAACGCATTCATTCATAAAACAAATTAATAATATTCAACTTGTAATATCTCTATTTTGTAACAACTAGTTCAACAATTTTATCAACTTG
>CAMQYB010000077.1 GCA_947039055.1 uncultured Deferribacteraceae bacterium | reverse complement strand
CAAGTATGGGTAATACAAGTATAGAGAAAAGTGTCACAACGGATAATATCACAACAAAAAACATAGACGATGATATTTTACCAGTGAGCAATTTTATCAGTAAGTCTGAAGACATGAATGAGGCTCTTATAAAATATTCATTTGATAACAATACAGAGGCTGTGAAATCGCTTATAAAAGCTGGTGCAGATGTGAATGCAATTAACCAATTTGATTCAGGCACAGCGATATCAAACGCTGCGTTTAGAGGTAATTTTGAACTGGTTAAATATTTAGTAGATAAAGGTGCTGATGTGAAATTAGATTTAGAGTACGGTGGCAATGCAGTTGATGGAGCTATCAACAGTGGACATTTAGATATTGTCAAATATTTAGTTTCAAAAGGAGCAACTATAAATTCATACGATGAGTTTGGTTCAACATTATCAAATGCAATAGATAACGGTCAAGTTGAATCTGTTAAATATTTAATTGAAAATGGAGCAGATCTAGAAGCTACAAATATTGAAGGCACAACACCATTAATGGTTGCATCGGGTAAAGGTATTTTAGAGATTGTTAAAATATTAGTTAAGCAAGGTGCAGATGTGAATAAGGTAGATGATAGTAACTACACAGCGTTAATATGGGCAACAAGTGGTGGAATGTATGGTGTTGGACATTTAGATATTGTCAAATATTTAGTAGAGCAAGGTGCAGATGTTGACATCAAAAATACAGATGGCAGTACAGCTTTTACTCTAATTGCAGGTGATGAGAGTGAAGAGATTGCAGAGTATTTAAACAGCATAAAAAAATAGAGAATAGGTAGACGATATTTAATGAGATTTATAAAAGCAATAATGATTATGATATCATTTATAGTATTGATAGCGTTTATAATACCAGTTATCATATTGGTGATAATTGTGATTAGACGTAAAAGAAAAAATATCAAAAAGTTAAATGATGTACTTATTGATTATGTTTGGGACGGAGATTTTGATGGCGTTCAACAAACTATATCACAAGGTGCAGAGATAACAGCAGAGGTTTTATATGTTGCAGCAACGAGAGGATATATAGATATCGTACGTTTTATAGTAGAGAGTGGAGTTGATTTAGATGCTAAGCATAATGGTAGTACATCACTTATATCTGCTTCAAATAGTGGACATTTTATAGTTGTTAAGTATCTAGTTGAAAACGGTTGCGATATTAATCTTGAGACGAACAGTGGCGATACAGCACTTATCTGTGCAACAAGGGAAGGAAATTTAGATATTGTAGAGTATCTGATTAGTAAAGGTGCATATATTAATGATAACGATAAAAAAATGATATTTAATAATAGCGAAATCATTTAAAAGTAGTTAAATTTTTAATTAATAAAGGTGCAATTATTTATCTGCTTGATAACGATGATAATACAGCGATGGATTTAGCAGGGGAAAATAAATAAACAGATATAGCTGAGTATTTAAAAAGTATCAAAAAATAAAGTAATATAAATAAATTAATATATGAGGGGAATGGTAATGTTAATTTTTAATCGTTTGAAGGTGTTTACAGTTTTAGTTTTTTGTATGGTTTCGTATTTATGTATATCTGTCGAGGGGTTAGAGGCAAATGAAAAAGTAACAACAGATTTTAAAGCAGTAAAAACAGACAATTTGACTGAACGGTTATTAGAAGAGTCGACGGCTGGCAAACTTTCAAAAGTTAATTCACTTATCAAAGAAGGCGTTAATGTAAATGTAAAAAATAAAGATTTAGCAACAGCATTGATGTTAGCATCTAAAGGTGGACATTTAGAGATTGTTAGATCGTTAATAAATGCAGGTGCCGATATTAATTCCCAAGCTATAAATGGAGACACAGCGTTGATATTTGCATCTAAAAATGGACGACTAGAGGTTATACGTTTTCTAGTTAAATCAAAAGCAGATTTAAATATAAAAAATAGTAAAAATTGGACAGCGTTAATGAACGCTTCATACGGTGGACATTTGGATACTGTTCGATTTCTAATAAAATCAGGTGCGAAATTTAAATTGAATGGTGGTGACGGTTCAACTGTGTTGACGCTTGCATCAAGTGCTGGACATATAGATATAGTTCGTTACCTAGTAACCTTAAGTAAAGATATTAAGATAGATGGAAGAAGTCCGTTAATCTCTGCATCATACGGTGGACATTTAGATATTGTAAAATATTTTATCAGTAAAGGTGTAGATGTTAATAGTAAGGATAGTAATAATAAGAGTGGTTTATATTGGGCATCTGTTAATGGTAATCTTGACGTTATACGTTTTTTAATCAAGTCTGGTGCAGAGGTAAATATAAAAGATAAAGATGACTGGACGCCATTAATGTGGTCATCAAGTAAAGGTTATTCAGATATAGTTAGGTTCTTGGTAAAGTCAGGAGCTGATGTTAATGCTCAGAATAATTACGGTACAACAGCGTTAATGCTAGCATCACAACAGGGGAATTTAGATATAGTACGATTTCTAGTTAAATCAAAAGCAGATATAAATCTCAAGTCAGATGATGGTGGTAAAGCATTGCTTCTATCTGCTGGTGGTGGACATCTTGAGATTGTAGAATTTTTATTAAAATCAGGAGCAGTCATAAAAACAGATGGTGGTAAGTCATTAATATTTGCATCAAATTACGGACATATAGATGTTGTTGAATTATTAATTAATAAAGGTGTAGATCTTAAAATATACGGTGGCACAGCGTTAATGTTAGCGTCCCGTGATGGACATTTAGAGGTTGTAAAATACCTAATAGAAAATCGTACGAATGTAAATTCAAAACATATTGATACAGGAGGTACAGCACTTATGTTAGCCTCAAGAGATGGACATTTAAATATAGTTGCCTTACTGATAAATAATGGAGCAGATGTAAACGCTCAAGATATTGAAGGTTCAACAGCGTTGATGAAAGCCTCTAATTCAGGACGTTTAGATATTGCAAGTTTTTTAGTTTTAAAAGGTGCTGATGTAAATATTAAAAATATTAAAGGCGGTACAGCATTAAGTATCGCAGAGAAAAAAGGCAAGAAAGAGATGATAGATTACTTAAAAAAACATAGTTCAAAATAATACAACTAAGTTAATGAGTAGTAATAGTTTTTTTATTGTATATATAGTTGTTATAAGTATAATATAAGGGGTTTAAAATATTGATTTCAAATCATGTAAAAATATTTATTACAGGAGTGTTTTATATGTTTATCTTACTATCGACGAATATGAGTGAAGCGAGTGATGATATAAATAAGCAACTTTTAGAAGCATCAGCTAATGCAGAAGTAGAGAAAGTTCGCTCACTTATCAAGCAAGGTGCAGATGTGAATATTCGTAGTAAGCTAAACGATACTCCGTTATTACTATCATTACGAGGTGGCAATTACTCTGTCAGCATGGAAGAGGAATGGGTAGATTATCTTGATATGTCAGAGGGTGAACGAAGCCTTATAGCGAAACTTTTAATTGAGCATGGTGCAGAGATAAATGTTAAAAATGATTACGGCGATACACCGATAATGAACGCATCAAACAGTGAATATTCTGAAATAGTAAAATATTTAATTGAGCATGGAGCAGATATAAATAGTCGTGATAGTAACGGTAGTACAGTTCTTGAAATGCCAGCAATTAGAGATAATCTTGATATGGTAAAATATTTAGTTTTAAAGGGTGCAGATATAAATACTATCGGTCGTGATAATAATACTGCATTAATCACATCATCACTAGAGCGAAGTATAAATGTTTTAAAATATTTGAGTGATAATGGAGCTGAACTTAATATTCAAAATAAGTACGGCGACACTGCACTTTTTTACGCATCAACTTCTGAAAACATTGAGATGATAGATTATTTAATCGCAAATGGTGCAGACTTAAATATTAGAGATAATGAAGGTAAGACTGCATTACTAAAAGTTTTAAGTGATTGGAAGGGAGATATCGGTAGATATTTAATTTCTAAAGGAGCAGACGTTCATATTAAGGATAATAGAAACTGGAACGCATTAATCTACTCAGCTGTTTTTGGAGATTTTGAAACTGCGAAATCTTTAATTTCAAAAGGTATAGATATAGAAGCGAAAGATGATAACGGATACACAGCATTAATATGGGCTGCAAGGCGTGGACATATAGAAGTTGTAAAACTTTTACTATCAAAAAAAGCAGATATCGAGGCAAAAGATGAGCATGGTTTCACACCGTTTATTTATTCAGCAAGTGAGAACAAATTAGATATATTAAAGTATCTACAAGATAAAGGTGCAGATATAAATGCTTTGACTAATCAAGGTTCAAACGCATTAGTATATGCTTCGATGCGTGGACAGTTAGAGGTTATAGATTATCTATTAGATGAGGGAATGGAGCTTGATTTAATTCAAGGTCAGTATAAAAAAACAGCAATGATGTATGCTATAAGTAATGGTGGCAAAGAAAGTTTTGAAACTGTTAAATATTTTATAGATCTTGGTGCATCGATTAACATAAAAGATAATAGTGGTTACACATCATTAATGTTAGCATCAAGCAAAGGCAATCTTGATACAGTTCGTTTATTAATTGATCTAGGTGTAGATATTAATGCGAGGGGTAGTTATGGAGAGTCGGCGTTGATGTTAGCATCGAATACGACGCATTATGATGTTATCAAGTTTTTAATTGCAAACGGTGCAGATGTGAATATTGTAAGTAAGTTCGGTTATTCGCCACTTATGTTTATGGTTGGTATAGGAAGTTTAGAGTGTACTATTCTTTTTATAGAGAAAGGAGCTGATATAAATATTATAGATGAGAAAGGTCGTACAGCTTTAAATATAGCAGAAAGTTATGAGCATGCAGAGATAGTAGAGTATTTAAAAAAGAAGGGTGCAAAGTAGAGTTTTCATAGATTGTTTAGTTCTAATTAGTGGGGTTTAATATGTTTAGTTTAAGTCATTCAAAAACTGGTATAGCATTACTATTTTCAATCATTTCGTTTCTATTTATATCAACTAGTAGTATAGAGGCGAGTGTTGATATTAATAAACAATTTTTTACATCAGCGAAATCTGGAGATCTTGTAAAGATAGTATCACTTATAGAGCAAGGTGTAGATATCAATGCTAGAGATTACGGTGGTTTCACGGCATTAAGTTATGCGACTAGAAATGGACATAAAGATGTTGTAAGTTATCTGTTAAAATCAGGCGTTTTAGTTGATTTAGCAGATAATTCAGACGAGACACCTTTAATGGTTGCTGCGTATAATGGTGATATAGATATAGTTAAAATGTTAATTGACAAGAGTGCAAGTATACGAATTAAAGATAGTTCAGGTTATACGGTGTTGATGAATGCAGCAAGTGGAGGACATCTTAAAATTGTTCGTTTATTAATCAGTAAAGGTGCAAATATAAATGATTTTGATGAGTATAACAGAACGGCATTAATGATTGCATCGTTTGTTGATAATACGAATGTTGTAAGTTATTTAATTGATAACGGAGCAGATCTTGATATACGAGATAATCATGGACGTACAGCGTTATCGTACGCCTCTAATCGTGGATTTATAGATGTAGTAGGTTTATTAGTAGACGCTGGTGTAAACGTAAATATTAAAGATAACGATGGAAACACAGCATTGATAGATGCATTAAATAAGAGTCGTTTAGATATAGTAATTTATTTATTTAATAATGGTGCAGAGTTTAATAGTGATAGATATTATGGAGAGCAAGTTTTAGATAAAGCACTTAAAGATGGCCGTCATGATATAGTTAGATATTTAGTGAAAATAGGCGTTGTGTTTGACAGTAAGGATAACGGTAGTATCACAGCACTGATAAACGCATCAAGTGAAAACGATGAAAAGCTTATAAGTTTATTATTAGAGTTAGGTGTTGATATAAATGCTACGGATAAAAATGGTACAACTGCATTGATGTCAGCATTATCAGATGGCACTCTTTATACAGCACGTTTTTTGATTGAGAATGGATCAGATGTTAATTTATTAAATATGAATAACAGAACACCACTTATGACAGCATCAGAGAAAAGTTTAACAGAAGTTATAAGTTTTCTGATTAAATCAGGTGCAGATATTAATATGAGAAACAGTAATGGCAGTACAGCGTTAATCATTGCATCGACAAAAAAGGATATCAGCACTATACGTTTTTTAATTAAACTAGGTGCAAATATAAATGTTCAAACAATTGATGGAGTAACACCATTAATGAATGCAGCAGAGGTTGGCAACCTTGAAATTGTACAACTGTTAATTGGAAAAGGAGCAGATGTTAACGCTAAAGATAATAAAGGTTCTACAGCGTATGATATCGCAAAAGAGAGTAGACATAAAAGCATAGTAAAATATCTAAAAAAACATAGTAGAAAGTAGTGCTTGTAACTTGTTGTTATATAAGGGCTTTTATTTATGTATAAGTTAGTGAATTGTTATTGTAATAATATATATTGACGTTACGGTTAAAAACCATTATATAGATAGCACATATTTAATATGTAAATATTTTTAAGGAGTTTTTTTATGATAAAATTGAATGTAATTAGAGTTTTAACACTCATTACTTTATTAGTAACATTGCCTGCAGTAGCGTCTGCTGAGAGCGATAAACGTGCAAGAGATTACGGTATTAAGATAGGTATTTTAGAACCAGGTAAGAACAATGCGATTACAGATGTTAAAGGCGTTAAAGTAGGACAAGTAACACTTTCATCAGGTGATAATATTCGTACAGGCGTAACAGCGATCCTTCCGTATGATGGTAATATCTATCAATCAAAAGTTCCAGCAGCTATATATATAGGTAACGGATTTGGAAAATTAGCTGGATATTCACAAGTTAAAGAGTTAGGAAATATAGAAACTCCTATCGTACTAACAAACACATTATCGGTTAACGCAGGTTTACAAGGGATAATTGATTACACATTTTCATTTAAAGATAATGGAAAAGTTACATCTGTAAACGGTGTTGTTGGAGAAACTAACGATAGTGGATTAAACGATATTAGAGGACAACACGTAAAACCAGCTGATGTTCTTAAAGCTATTACAACTGCAAAAACAGGAGTAGTAGAAGAAGGAAACGTTGGTGCAGGAACTGGAACTAAAGCGTTCAACTTTAAAGGTGGAATAGGTACAGCTTCAAGAGTGTTACCTGAGTCATTAGGTGGCTACACAGTAGGTGTATTGGTTCAATCAAATTTTGGTGGAGTTTTATCAGTTGATGGAGTTGAAGTAGGTGAAGAGCTTGGTGGATATTTATTTCAAGAGAGTATAGAATCAGCAGATGGATCTATCATGATAGTTGTTGCAACGAACGCACCACTTGATTCAAGAAACTTAGAGCGTGTTGCAAAACGTGCGATGTTGGGACTTGCTAAAGCTGGTGGAATTGCATCAAACGGTAGTGGTGATTATGTAATTGCATTTAGTACAGATCCTAAATTAAGAGTACCACATAACGCAGATAAATTAGATTTAGAAAAGAAAGAGTTAGTAAGAAACGATGATATGTCTGCAATCTTTTTAGCAACTATTGAGGCTACAGAAGAAGCGATTATCAACTCACTTTTCGCAGCAGAAACAACTAAGGGTATTAATGGAAAAGTTTTAAAAGAACTACCAGTCGATAAAGTTGTAGAACTGTTAAAGAAGCATAATAAAATTGCAAAGTAGTATTGAGTGCAAAGTAGTATTGAGTGTAAAATAGTATTGAGTGTAAAATAGTATTGATTGCAAAATAGTATTAATTGCAAAGTAGTATTGATTGTAAAGTAAAATTAATCACTTAGTATTAACTATAAAATAATTAATATTTCATATAGCTCCCTAAATATTAGGGGGCTTTTTT
>CAMQYB010000076.1 GCA_947039055.1 uncultured Deferribacteraceae bacterium | reverse complement strand
GCCACAAGTAAGCAATCGCAATTTAGCAAACACAAGTTATTCGCCACAAGTAAGCAATCGCAATTTACCAATCATAAGTTATTCGCCACAAGTAAGCAATCGCAATTTAGCAACCATAAGTTATTCGCCATAAGCAAGCAATCGCAAGTTCTCAAGAAGTTAGATCTTTTTCAAACGTAAGATATTGAACTAGATATAAAATTAATATTAATCAAAGTTCATGTCCGTAGAAATCATCTAGGTTTAAATCTATTCTGGGTTTACTGTTTTTGTATGTTCGAATGGATGTTCGTGATCATGAGGGTCGCCGTTCAGTCCGCCGACAAATTTATAAGCCATAAATAAGCAGAGTATGGCGATGATAATATTAACAACTTTCCATACTTTAGGTTCGCTAAGTTTTTTAGCACAAAACCTACCGAGCAAGCCTAAAAACACATACCATGTAAACGCTCCAACAACTGCACCTGCAAAGAACTCCCACTGGTGAGGATAGTTGTGTATAGCTAAACTTCCCATCAATGTCATATCGACAATAACATGTGGATTAAGATATCCAAAACCTAAAGCTAGTATAACGATTGATAAGGGTTTTAATTTATTACCTGTTTCATCAACTGTCAACATATCTGTATTACGAATAGCAGAAACGATAGATTTGATAGCGTAGACAATAAGAAATAGAGCACCTATTATCGTTATGATTTTAGATAGATTAGGAAAGATAGTAAGCAACACTCCCATTCCAGCAGTTCCTGCAAATAGGAGAGATGATTCAACTAATGTCAATATCAAAATAGCTGTAACAATATGTTCTTTTTTTATGCTTTGACGTAGAATAAAAGCATTTTGCATTCCAATTGTAACGATCAGAGTTAATTCAATTAAAAATCCGTCTATAAAATAGCTTAAAATATTTACACACCCTTTCTTTAATAAAAAGATTCCGTGATATTATTGAGTTATTATAATAGCATAAAATGAGTATTAATTAAAGAGTATTATTTTTATAAATGGTTATTGTATTTTTTTAATTGAAGTGTTACTATAAAATTGTAATGGTATAATTATACTAAGGGGGAAGATTACATTGTTTCCTTTGAAAAACCTTGCAAAAACAGAGGGCACACCTTTTTTCACATATATGTTAGTGGTAATCAATATTTTAATATTTGTTTATATACAAATAAGGATATCATCTAACCTATATCTCCTAGATTTTGGTCTTATACCAAACAAATTAGGCGTGCCATTTGAAGTTATACCTATTTGGGAGATGATATACCCATTTTTCACATATCAATTTTTACATAGCGGATATTTACATCTTTTCTTTAATATATACTTTATATATATTTTTGGAGGAGCTGTAGAAAATAGATTAGGTCATTGTAGGTTTATTTCATTATATATGTTTTTTGGAATGGTTGCAGGCGTTGCACAGGTTATGTCAGATATCAGTTCAGGCTTTCCAATTATCGGTGCATCAGGAGCAGTAGCTGGTATCATCGGAGCATATTTAATATTGTATCCTAAAGAGAAAATCAAAACATTGTTTATAGTTGTTATATTTGTTTTTATAAGAGATATCAGAGCTATAGTATTTATATTTGGATGGCTTGCAATTCAGCTAGGGATACTGTTTTTCGATAGAGGTGGTTTAAACGTTGCTGTATACGCTCATATCGGAGGGTTTGTTATAGGTGTTGTGGCTGCAATTTTTATTAGAGTTTTAGACTTCTTCTCTAATACAGAAAGAGATATAAAAGAGTCGTTACAATCGGAGTAAATTATGTGTTTAGGGTTTCCAGGAAGAGTTGAAAAGTTAGATGAATTGACAGCAGATGTAGATATAGCAGGTACAAAACGTAATGTGTCTAGGATATTTATAGCTGAAGAATTAAATATAGGCGATTGGGTTATGGTTCACGCAGGTTTCGCTATGTCTAAAATGGATGAGAAAGAAGCTAAAGATACGCTTGATTTTCTTCTGTCTGTTGCAGAGGATGAAGAAGCTCGTGAAGAAGAGTATTTTAATAATCTAGAGAATAAAAAAAATCAAGATCTTGATAATAAACATGATCATAATGGTGACCATAATAACAATGGACATAAGTGTGGTTGCAATAAAGAAAATAGCAGTATTGATAAAAATAGTAGTATTGATGAAAATAGTGATATAAAAGATATCCATAGTGATCATAATCATAATCATGGTCATAGTCATGATAGTGGTAGTGAGCATAGTCATGGCAGTGATAAAAAAAGTTGCTGTGGTGGTGGTTGTGGTAGTAAAAAATAGTAATAATAAAAAATCGTTTTAAGTACAGTTCTAAACTGTCTTTGGTATAAAATAAAATGAATGAATTAATAAATAACGCCTCTAAAAAAGAGCATATAGATAAGTTGTTAAAGCAGATTACAGTTAAAAGTGAGGGCAGTAAATATCGTATAATGGAGATCTGTGGAACTCATACGGTATCTATTTCAAGAACAGGTTTAAGATCTATACTGCCTAAGAGTATCGAATTAATATCTGGACCTGGGTGTCCAGTTTGTGTAACTTCACAAGGTGAGATCGATCTAATTTTCGATCTTATATCTAAAGATTTGTCGATTATCACATTCGGAGATCTATTAAGAATTCCATCATCTAAGCGAGAGAATTTATTAAACGCACGATCAGAGGGTGCTGATATAAATGTTATATACTCTCCTCTTGATGCGATAAAAATCGCTAAAAACAATATTAATAAAGAGTATGTATTTGTAGCTGTAGGTTTTGAAACCACAGCACCGTTAATTGCAACTCTTATTAAAGAGATTGATGCAAATAATATCAGTAATCTATCGGTATTATCATTATGTAAAACTATGCCTCAGGCTATTAAATTTATATTATCAGATGATGATTTGCAGATTGATGGTTTTCTAGCACCGGGTCACGTAACGCTTGTAACAGGCACATCGCTGTATGACGATATAGTTGAAAGCAACCGTGCAGTAGTTGTTGCAGGGTTTGAGCCGATTGAGATATTATTGGCGATTGACTCAATTGTAGATCAAGTGAATGATAAAAAGTTTGTGATTGATAATAAGTATAAACATGTAGTATCGGGCAAACGTAATGATCTTGCGTTAAAAATGATAGATGATGTTTTTGAGCCGTCTGTATCAGTATGGCGAGGAATAGGAACGCTAGAAAATAGTGGGTTACAGATTAGGGATATTTACAGTAAATATAACGCTTTAGTGAAACATAGTTTAACATACAATGAGAAAGAAGAGATCAAAGGTTGTAAATGTGGAGCAGTTCTTACTGGCAAGATATCACCTTTACAGTGTCCTCTTTTTGCAAAGAGTTGCACAGTTGATAATCCTATAGGACCTTGTATGGTATCATCAGAGGGAACGTGTTTTGCGTATTATCAATATGAAAGGTTGTCTTTATGAGTAGAGAGAAAGTAGTTTCATTATCTGTTGGTTCAGGTGGCAAACAGATGCAGGATTTTATTGAAGAGATAATCCATACGAAATTTTCAAATGATATATTATTACAATCATCTGATTCTGCTATATTAGATATTTCACACGGTATAGAGAGTGGTAAATTAGCGTTTACAACAGATTCGTTTATCGTTCAGCCAGAATTTTTTACGGGTGGCGATATAGGTAAACTTTCTATCTGTGGAACGGTTAATGATCTAGCAGTATCAGGAGCTGTGCCAAAATATATATCATTATCGCTTATAATTCCTGAAGGGTATAAGTATGATAATCTTGAGAGAGTTCTTACATCTATCCAGCAAGAGGTTTTTAAATCTGGTGTAAAGATAGTAACAGGTGATACAAAAGTAATGCCTATCGGCACACTTGACTCTATATTGATAAACACAGCAGGTATCGGAGAGATTGTTAAGGATCTGACAAAGTTTAGTAATATATCGTTAGGTGATAATGTTATTGTAACATCAGATATTGCACGTCACTCAATGGCTATAATGTTGGCTAGAGATGAGTTCGGATTTGTTGGTGATATTGAAACTGATTCAGCATCGTTAAATAAGATGATGGAGTCTGTATATGGTTACGATATTAAATTTGCAAGAGATGCTACAAGAGGTGGATTATCTACTGTATTAAATGAGATAGCCTCTAAGATAGATTTTGGAATAGAGATACATGAGGATAGAATTCCTATCCGTAAAGATGTAGAATCGTTATGTAAGACGTTAGGTTTCGATCCTTTGTCACTTGCTAATGAAGGAGTGATAGTGTTAATAGTATCAAGAAGAGACACGAATAAAGTTATTGAAGTTTTGCATAGCAACGAGTATGGTAAGGAAGCGTCAGTTATAGGAGAAGTTTCTACCTGTAAGAATGTCGTATTAAATACTTTCATTGGAGGAAGAAGATATGTTGAAGTCCCGCATGGAGAAATTTTACCACGCATCTGTTAAGTTATTGTTTGTTGGTTTTATAGTTGGATTAGTTTCATTTTCATTAACATCTACGGCTACTGCTGGTGGGAAAGGAAAAGTTACAGCTAAGACAGGTGATATGGTTCTTGCTGATAGTTGTTCACAGTGTCACTCTACAAGCAGAGTTACTGCTAAGAAAGGATTAACTGTTGCAGCATGGAACAAGATTATTGTAAATATGCAGAGTGCTGGTGCGAATATATCTGTACAAGATAAGGAAACATTAGCAAACTATTTAGCAGCAACTTATAAATAGTCAAAATTATTATCAAATTATTAAGTTCCAAACAATACAAGTAAACTTCTTAGTAAACTTGTTTGTGATAAAAAACTGAACGATAGAATTTAAATAGGACAAATGCTCTACTGGATTAATATTTAATATTATGTTTAGAGTTATTTGTCCTAAACTATTGGATTAATAGTAGAAATGTTTTTAGAGTTATTTGTCCTAAACTATAAAAAGTATTGAGGTTTTCTGTAACAACTAATATAATAAAATGATGTTGGTATAGCTTTGAAGTTATAGCAGATAAAAAGGCATTAATAAATTATTTGGTGAGAAAAGAGTAAATGATAAAATTAGCATGGGATAAATATACTGATAGATTAATACCAGTTATTGTTCAAGATAGAGAATCAAAAACTGTTCTTATGCAGGCATATATAAATGAAGAGGCGTTACGCTTAACGTTAGAAACAGGTGATGCACATTATTTTTCTCGTAGTCGAAATGAGATTTGGCATAAAGGTGCAGTATCAGGTAACACTCAGAAGATTATAAACGTTATGGTTGATTGCGACTTAGACTCACTACTGTATATAGTTGATCAAAAAGGAAATGCGTGTCATACTGGTGAGTATAGCTGTTATTACACAGAAATTAAAAGTAGTGATTTATAATAATCGGCGTTATGTGATTATTAAGATATTTTATTTATTGATTTAATGTTATTCTATAATAAAATTATAAACAGAACTTAGGAGTATGCATGTCATCAAATGATAAACTTTTAGTAGGGCTTGATATCGGTGCAAGAGCTATAAAAGTTTGTGAAATTTCACCATCAAAAACAGGTTACAGTTTGATTAATTTGCATGATGGCAAGTTGGATGACATATCTGTTGAGAACGGTACAATAATTGATTTTGGTGAGATTGTTGATGCGATCACAAAGATAAGAGAAACTGTTTTAATAGACAATTTTTCTATAGCTGTTGCGTTAAAAGGTCCATCAACTATTTTACGTCGTGTATATGCTTATACAGAGAAACCTGAGGAACTTGAAGAAATTTTTAGATGGATTGCCGATCAATATATTTCTATCGACCCAGAAGAGTATAGTTTAGATTATGTTATTTTGCCAAAAGTGGATAGATATAACCATGCGTCAGTTCTAGTAACGGGTGCGAAGAAAGAGACGATTGCAGATTTTGTATCCTTACTTGAGTCAGCAAAAGTTGATCTACAGATGGTTGAACCAGAATCATTATCGTTAATTAGATTATATAGAGCGTTAAATTTACCTAAAGTATCATCGGCGATTATCCATGTAGGACATATAGGATCATTGATGATTTTTCTGCGTGATGGTGATTTTGATTTTTCAAAAGAGATCTCAGCTGGTGGAGCAGTTATAGCTGATGAGTTAAGTGATATGTTTGGAGTTTCTCAAGAAGAGGCAGAGAGATATCGTCACAGACCACTTGGTGAAAGCAATGCAACAGAGATTGTAAACGGTCTTGAAGAGATTTATAAAGCACAATTTATTCCGTATGTTGAAGAGGCGTGTAAGCTATATGAGATACGCAGTGGTAGAACAATCAGTATGATCTATCTATCAGGTGGAGGCGCTACAAGTTACGGTTTGAAAGAAGCTCTCATGTCGGGTTTTTTAGTAAGTGTTGATTTTCTTGATCCATGGAAGATGATAAATTACTCTGAAAAATATAAGCCTATTGTGGAGTCTGATGGACGATATACATTTAATGTCTCTATCGGTTTAGCACTATACGGATTAGTTTATTAATATGACAATTATAATAAGGTCGATACTTTGTTTAATATTTTCTTTAGCAGTAAACAATTTAGTTTATGCAAAATACAGCTGTGTTGTGAATGGTTTAGATATACAAAAAACCGATAACAGTTCAATCACGATAAAGGTTAAAGATAATGGTAACTGTTTTATGTATAAGTTTCTTAAAACAGGGGATGATTTATATAGCTTAACAACGTCAAACGATATGACGGTAGATATAGGTGATATAGATATAGATGCTTATTCAAGATCGAAAATATCTGCTATTATTCCGAGAGAGAAAGTAATTTATTTTAGATTAACTTTTAATCCGTCTATAACATATAAGCTTTCAGAGGGCGTTACTTCTATATCCTTCATACCGCCGAAAGGTTTAATCATTGTTGATAATAATCCGATTAATATGATAGAGAAGATAGATTGTAAGCGTTCGATAGGTATAATTGATATCGTAACAACATCGCCTATATCATTTGATTACGGTATGATTAAAGAGAATTTACAATATGTCGATATAGATGATGCGTATATATCTAATAAAACGGACATCGTTGGTAGTTGTAAAGATGATATGACGTTCTCTTATATATCATATCCTTTGAGTGTGCGACTTCTTATATCTAACAGAAACTATATTAACAATATAGCATATTTATTAGATTATAACCTGCTCACATTTTCACAGATAATAGAGGAAAACACAGTTTATGTGACGAAGATATCTCAGGAAATTTTAGATAACAGAACCGTTTTAAATATCGGTTTATCGTCGGGTGATATTACAGCTATCATAAAGAAATCAGATAGAGAGTTTGTAATAGAGGTAAATGGGAACACATCATCAATCGGCAATCTATCTTACCAACGGAGATTTACAACAGGAGCTGTGCGATCAATCGGCAGACAGAGTGTCGGTAAAAAGGATAGGTTTGTTGTAAGGATAGATAGTGGCAACAATGTAAATATTATTAATAAAGATAATGGTTTCGTAATTGAGACTTTTAAAGATACAGAAGTCACCGATAATATTTCTATAATAGATAAGAAAACAAAAAAAGCTAAAAAAACTTTCGATAACTCTTCAATGCTTAATGATAAATCTGTAAAGAAGTTGAAAGA
The DNA here is from genome assembly GCA_947039055.1 of uncultured Deferribacteraceae bacterium. Lineage (GTDB taxonomy): Bacteria > Chrysiogenota > Deferribacteres > Deferribacterales > Mucispirillaceae > CAMQYB01. The sequence goes on along the minus strand of CAMQYB010000076.1, from coordinate 258 downwards.
TACAGGCGTTAAAGATAATTCATCTATAATAGATAAGAAAGTATTGAACGGTATTGCAGTTGAGGATAATTCTTCAACTATAAAGGATAAGACAATTAAGAATATTAAAGATAATTCTTCAGCAATAGATAAGAAAGCAATAATTGAACAGAGTGAAAAAGATGAATAATAAAAACAATAAAAGTATTAAAGTCGCTAAAGGTGATAAAACAGCTGTGATTAAAAAAATTGCTAAAAGTGATACTGTTGCTAAAAGTG
>CAMQYB010000075.1 GCA_947039055.1 uncultured Deferribacteraceae bacterium | reverse complement strand
TATAACTTTATATAATCTATAACTCTCAATTTATAACTTTGTATAATTTCCAACTCTCAACCTATAACTTTATATAATTTTTAACTTAATAATTTATCGTAACTACTAAACACATAAAATCACTTATGCCGATCTTAAACATACAGTTAAATTTTAATCAAAATAATTTAGTATCAAACAAAACATCTGCACCCATCACAATACATGCAAACCATAAGCACAACAAAAAACCTAAAGGTAAGAATGTAAATCTAATATAAATTTTATAAAACTGTGGGATAGATCCGTTAGCTTCTTCTATCTCCTTTTTGTATTGCATAAGGTGTTTGAAATATTTTATAGTCACTGGAACAGTAATAACCGTTGCAATAATTAACGCTATGAACAACACAATAACTGCAACTTGATCGCTCACATTAAAAGCTATCACAGTTGGAATTAATACTCCAAAAGTATCAAGCAAAAGAATAGGCAGTAACGTAGTCGGTGCAACAGCTTTCTGTTTAGCTTCTCTTATCTCTATCTCACGTTTTAAATCAGGATTATGTATATCCATCTTTTTTGCTTCGTCAATATTCTTTAAAATAACTTTATCATAACCCTCTATTCTCACCTGTGATATATCCACTTTAATTGTTTTAAGATACATTTTATTTACAAGTGTAACCGTTTTATCTGTTACGCTCTGAACCTCTAATCCGTCGTAAGGCATTATGGTGCAAGCAATAACACTCGTCATATAAAGATGTGATTTACCGTAATATAAAAATTTTACATACTGATCTGGAATTTCAAAACCACCCTCTCTATCGCAATGATATTTACTATAATCATCTATAAATGAACGATGTCTTTTAGTTACAAAATAAATATTTATTAACCCTAAAATAGGCAAAAGTATCAACACTGGATACTTATATGCACCAACCCCAATAAGAATAACTAATGACGCAATACCTAGCATCCCATAGTAACTATAATCAACTTTCTTTATCATTTTATCCCCCTCTCACAAATCGTATATATCAGCCAGTTTAGATTTAATCAACTCTAAATACATATACGACTACTATCTTGTAACCCATCCATTTTTGAGTGCGATCTCATCAAACTTTTCATCATATTTTTCACTGTTTCTACAATAGTAAATCACTTGACAAAATTTCAACTTTTTCAATTTCTCTAATTTTTCAAACGCTTCTGCTTCTAATAATAATGTTTCAGTTGATACTCTTAACTCTGCTAGATTTTCACACATCAATAAGTTGTCTATATTTTTGAGATGGTTATTTCCAAAGAAATGAATTGTCTCTATCTTATTTGATCTATCAAAAAGAGGAAAACTTTCTAACTTAGATAGATGTCCAAAAGTTATATTTTTTAGGTTTGATAGTTTATTCAAAAAACTAAAATCAGTTACTTTTCTACAATCAATAAGTGAGATCGTTTCAATATTAGGAAATTTTTCATGTAGCAAATTCTCATTAAGTAACACTCTATGGATCAATAAACTTTTTAAGTTTTTATTCTCATTCACAAACTCTAAATCTAACTTAGTAACCCTTAACCGTTCTAAATTTTGAAACGAACTTAAAACTTTTTGTTGTTTTGTATTTAAGCGTATATCATCAATATCTAAATCTTTTAAGTTAGAAAATTTTGTTAGCGGTTCAAATGATATCGTAGGTTTAAAACAGCAGCCATAAATATGAAAAACTTCTAAGTTATCAATTAACGATAGTTCATTTAGGTGATCTAACCTCTTCTCTTTATATGTACGATTAGTTATAACTAGATCACGCACATCTGTTATATGTTGAATAACGTCCATATTATTGATACAACTTTTTTTTGCTACCTTATCTAAATTTACGGTTAACATAACTCTAATATTATCATCTTTTAATTTAGAATTAATCTCTTTTAACTCTTTAAGTGTAACTCCCTCTTCATCAATACTTATAGAATTTTTCACGAGATCCCCCTTATGAAAACTCATCGCACTTCATATCTATTTTAAGATAATTATATCTATCTTGCAATAGTTTACGGTTTTATATACTTATTTATATTTACATTCTAAGATTTTTTATCTACCTTATAGTAATCTTATTTATATCATTAATATGATGTAGATGAAATTAATTAAGGTTGTGAGAGTTTATGAAAGTTACATATATAAGTTTAGGTTGTGCAAAAAACCAGGTTGATTTTGAAAATTTAATAGGTGAGCTATCATCTAACGGATGTGAGATTGAAGATGATCTAACGGTATCTGATGCTATAGTTATAAATACATGTGGCTTTATAGAGTCAGCTGTGAAAGAAGCGATAGATACGATTATGGATGTTGCAAGCAAAAAGAAACCTACTGCAAAATTAGTAGTCGCAGGTTGTATGGTTGAACGGTATAAAGATGATATCAAAACTGAACTGCCTGAAATAGATTTTTTCACAGGTGTATATACATTATCAGATATAACAGATTATCTAATAGCTGATAGAGATAAAAATAGAGTAGACTTTAACGATATAGAACACCGTGTAATCACAAACCACTCTTATTACGCTTATCTTAAAATTTCTGATGGGTGCGATAATAAATGTTCGTTCTGTACTATTCCTAAAATTAGAGGAAAATTGAAATCTAAACCGATTGATAAAATTGTTGAAGAAACTAGAATATTAATTTCTAAAGGTGTTAAAGAGATTATTATTATTAGTCAAGATACGACAGATTATCATTACGACATCGATAAAAGTAAACGACTAATAGAACTGCTTGATAGATTAGCAACAGAATTTAATGACACATATTTTAGATTATTATATATGAATCCAGACGGCGTAACGGCTGAACTTATACAATTTATTAAATCTAAAGAGAATATAATAAATTACTTCGATATCCCTATTCAACATATTAATGATAGAATATTAAAAGTTATGAAAAGAAAATCTAATCAGAAAATTATTAGAACAGTTATATCGAATATTAAAAAATATATACCTGATGCTTTTATTAGATCGACATTTATCGTAGGGTTTCCATCAGAAACAGATGAAGAGTTTAACGACTTAAAAGAGTTCATCGAAGAGGGTAATATAGATTTTGCAGGTTTTTTTGAATACTCTGATGAAGATATAGCTGTATCATATAAGTATGATGATAAAGTTGATAAACGTGTAGCTAAAAAACGAAGAGCTGTTTTAGAGAGAGCACAGAAAAAATGTACATCAAAAAGACTTAGAAGTTTAAAATCTACAATTTTTGATGCCTATATAGAAACAGTATCCGATCAATCTGACTATATTTTAGAAGGTAGAGCGTTATTTCAAACTCCAGTTGTTGATGGAAAACTTTTCACATTGGACGGCGTAGCTGATAAAGGGTTCGGACCTTACAAAGTTAAGTTAAAAAGAGTTATATATCCTGATATCTATGTGGAAATATTGTAGTTGATATATTAATGATTAGGTGGTAAAGTATCGTGATGAATTTATCTTATATGAGAGTTTTATTATCTCTTCTACTATTATTTATACTAATAGCCTGTGGTAAACCTATCGAACCTGATATGGATTTAGCATACTATAAGCAGTTAGGTGATGAATATTTTGCATCAAAAGACTACGACGTAGCACTTGAAGCTTATCAAAATGCATTGGCTAGAGCTGAAAACCCTATCCTTGCATCTGAAGTTCAACTTGCTATTGCGAACACTTATTTTGCTGATGAAGATTATATTTTAGCGATCGGTGTATATGAAGCGTATGTTGAACTATACCCAACATCACCTAAATTAACCGAAGCATACCTTAATCTTGGACTAGCACACGATGACATTAAAGAATCGCCAAGTAGAGATTTAGTCGATGCTAAAAGAGCATTAATGTATTTTGAAAAAATTAAAAGACTTAACCCTTCATTGTACGAAACAAATAACCTAGCTGAATTAAGTCGTGAATTAACAAACGATCTAGCGTTAAAAAATTATAAGATTGCAAGATATTACACTCGTATTTTAAAATATCCTCAAGCGATATTAAGATACAAATATCTACTTACAAATTATAGCAATACAGAAATTGCTCCTCGTTCTTTTTATAGATTAATAGTGCTACTCTTAAAAGCTGATAGCTATACTGAGGCTGAAGGATATATTAGAAATCTATCTTTAATTTATAAAGATACAAAAGATTATCAAAAAGCTGTTAAAAAATACGATAAATATATTGTAAAAAAAGAGAAAAAAGAACGTAAAGAACTTGAAAAACTTGCCAAAAATAAAGACGTTGAAATAGTTGAGATAGTCGAAGACAAAGAAGTAGTTAAAGAAGTTAATGAAGTTGATAAAACTAAAGAACTTGAAAATCTTGAAAATAAGGGAGAAAATTAGATCATAATAATAAAGATCTAAAAGGTTTACTTATGTTAGATATAAAATTAATCATATCAGATGTTGAAAATGTGAAATCAAAATGTATTGCAAGAGGATTGAACATAGATTTCGATGCCTTAATCAAACTTGATGCTGACAGAAGAAAATTAACTACCGATATAGAAGTTCTACAAAATAAAAGAAATGAACTCTCAAAAGAAGTTGGTAGGCTAAAACAAAGTGGTAATGATACAACTTCTATTCAAGAAGAAGTTAAAAAAATATCAGAAAATTTTGCAACTTTAGAGAAGAGTTTAAAAAATATACAACTACAACTTGATGCACAACTACATGTTATTCCTAATCTAGTTGATGACACAACACCTATCGGTAAAGATGAAAATGATAATACATTAGTTCGTACATGGGGCACACCTAAAGAGTTTGATTTCGCTCCTAAATCTCATGCAGACATTGGTACTGATTTGAACATGGTAGATTTTGAAAGAGGTGTTAAAACTTCTGGATCAAGATTTGCCGTTCTAACTGGTACTGGTGCAAAACTTGAAAGAGCATTAATATCTTTCATGCTTGATACTCATATAACTGACGGACGTGATGAAGTTATGACGCCGTTTCTGGTTAATTCTAAATCTATGTTCAACACAGGACAGCTACCTAAATTTTCTGAAGAAGCGTTCACCTGTGAAAAAGATGATCTATTCTTAATTCCTACATCTGAGGTTTCTGTTACTAATCTATATTCTAGTGAAGTTATACCGACTGCAACACTGCCTATAAAACACGTTGCATACTCTGCTTGCTTTAGACGTGAAGCTGGATCATACGGTAAAGATGTTAAAGGATTAATTAGACTGCATCAATTTAATAAAGTTGAACTTGTAACAATTTGCAGAAAAGAAGACTCTGAAGTTGAGTTAGAAAACATATTAACATCAGCAGAAAAAATATTACAACTGTTAGAAATTCCATACAGAATAATGTTGCTATCATCAGGTGATATAGGATTTACATCATCTAAAACATACGACATCGAAGTTTGGTTACCTAGTGAAAATTGTTATAGAGAAATTTCATCATGTTCTAACTGTAAAGATTTTCAAGCAAGAAGAGGATCAATTAGATATAAAGATGAAAACGGTAAAATGCAATTTGCACATACATTAAACGGTTCAGGATTAGCAGTTGGAAGAACATTAGTTGCTATTTTAGAGAACTATCAAAACGTTGATGGATCGGTTACTATCCCTAAAATTTTACGTCCATACTTTAATAATATGGAAAAAATAGAAGTGTCAAAATAATGCCAACATTATACGTTGCCTCAATTCCTATCACCGGCAATTATAAAGAAACATCTAAAGAAGTTATGGAAAAAATCAAAGCATCTGACTTTGTAATAGGTGAAGAGAGACGTAATGTTTTAACTCTTCTCGCTGCATCTGATGCTAGAGAGAAAGAGTATTATTTATTAAACGAACACTCAAAAGATGATGATAGATTAGAACTTTTACAACATTTATTCAACTGCGATACCGTTACTTTATTTTCTGATAACGGTACACCATGTTTATCTGATCCTGATTTTGAGTTCGTTAGATTATGTAGAGATAATAGTGTGGAAGTTAAATCAATAGGTGCAACTTCATCAATCACAGCAGCTATTTCTATATCAGGACTTGATTGTACTAAATTTAATTTTATATCATTTCCTCCTATAAAAAAAGATGAAAGAAGAAGATTTTTTCATAATATTATAACTAGAGGTGTTGAAGAAACTAGTATATTTATGGAACGTCCATACGCTTTGCAAAAAGTGTTAGAAGAGTTAGTTGATTTAAAATCTAAAATCTTTTTAGGTGTAAATCTATCTATGGAGAATGAGTTCTCTATATATGACACTGCGAAAGAAATACTTAAAAAACCTAAAATACCTAAATCACCTTTCATTATTATTATACCTAAAATAAGTGAAGCGTTTTAATTTTTTTAATAATTAGGTGTTGTAATAATAGATCAAGCAGTAAACAAATTAAACTTTTACAGAGAAGCATTGTCTATAAACAATGGCGTTAAAATATTTTAAATGTTTTATCGGTATATTATTATGCTATAATGAATATAATAGTTTATATATATTAGTAAGCAAATTATACAGAAGTAAGGAGCGCAATAATTAAACGGGCGTACATTAACAGCGTAGCATCACACTATCCAGAAAATATAGTATATAATAATCCTGATGGCAGAATAACATCAAAAATTAATATATACTCATACCACTATACAAGTGAAAAAGAGTGTGCATCAGATTTAGCTATTGCTGCTGCTGAAAAATTATTTGCCGAACAAAATATCGATCGCAGTACGATTGAAGCAATAATTGTCTGTACCCAATCTCCTGATTATATTATGCCTTCAACATCGTGTATTGTGCATGGTGCGTTAGGACTTCCTCAAAGTACATTAGCGTTTGATTATGCACACGGTTGCTCTGGTTATATATATGGACTTGCTCTTGCAAAAAATTATATCGAAACAGGGATAGTTAATAACGTTCTATTAATCACGTCAGACACTTATAGCAAATATGTTAATCAGAAAGATATGAGAACTAAACCATTATTTGGTGACGCTGCTGCTGCAACTTTAGTGCTTGGTAAAGAGTCGCAAAGAGAGTTGTTAAGTAACTTTAAATTTGGTACAAACGGTAAAGACTACGGCAAACTAATTGTTCATTACGGTAGATCAAGAATGGCAACTGCTGATGTTGATCTTGCTCACACAGATGTTTTTGATCAATTTGGTAATGCTCGAAACGACGCACATATATATATGGATGGCAAAGCTGTTATGCAGTTCACACAAGCTGTAGTTCCAAAAATGGTAGACGATATTTTAAAATCAGCAAAACTAAATATTAGTAGTATTGATAATTTTATTTTTCATCAAGCAAACAAAGTTATTCTTGATAGTCTACGAACGCTATGTCATATTCCTGATGACAATAAATATTGGAACGACACATCAGATATAGGTAACACTGTATCATCATCAATACCTAATGCGATAAACAAAATTCAAGAGGCTAACGTACCGTTAGGAAAAAGAGGATTATTAGTTGGTTTTGGAGTTGGACTATCTTGGGCTGGCTGTCTAGCCGATCTATCTATGATAGAAAGTGCTACATAATTCAATATCTGTTCTGCTATCAATATCAATATATTATCCAAGGTGTTAACCTCTATATTTCAACAGAATATTCACTAAACTATTTAACTGATAAACATTTTGCGGTTATATATTATCACATTAAATCATCTATCAAATATGTCAAACCTCTCTATATATAAATATACACTAAACTATTTAACTGATAAACATTTTGCAGTTATATATTATTATATTAAATCATCTATCAAATATGTTAAACCTCTCTATTTCAACAGAATATTCACTAAACTATTTAGCTGATAAACATTTTGCAGTTATCTATTATTATATTAAATCATC
>CAMQYB010000074.1 GCA_947039055.1 uncultured Deferribacteraceae bacterium | reverse complement strand
TAAGGTCTAATACTTCTGCCTCTAATAAAACTCGCTCTAATAGTTCGCTTATACCGATACGCTTTTTAGCTGATATCTCTTGGAATTGATGTTCTCCACCCCACTCCTCTGAAATAATACCATGTTCTGATAACTGTTGACGAACTTTATCTATATTTGCGCCTTCTTTATCTATCTTGTTGATCGCAACAACGATACGAACACCAGCTGCTTTTGCATGATCTATCGCCTCTTTCGTTTGAGGTTTAACTCCATCATCGGCTGCAACAACTAAGATAACAATATCGGTAAGCAATGCTCCCCTTGCTCTTAATGTTGTAAACGCTTCGTGACCTGGAGTATCTAAGAACGTAATTTTACCTGATGATGACTCAACTTCATACGCACCTATATGCTGAGTTATTCCACCTGCTTCACTATCAACAACCGATGTTGATCTAATTGCATCAAGTAATGACGTTTTACCATGATCGACGTGTCCCATAACTGTAACAATCGGTGGACGTTTAGCTAGATCATTCGGCTCATCTATTTCAACTGGAAGAAGATCCTCTTCAGTTAATATAGTGATATTCACATTTATATCGTACTCTATAGCCAATAATTGAGCAGTCTCTGAATCAATCGCTTGATTGACGCTCGCAATTGTACCCATATTAAATAACTTCTTAATTAACTCAGTAACTTTAACACCTATCATCGCACTGAAATCCGATAAGACTATTCTCTCACCGATTGAAATCTCAGTTGGTCTGATAAACATATTTGGCTGAACTGGACCTTTTCTTCTAGGTCTTCTATCATTTCTTGATCTGTAATTATTACGACCACCACTTGTTCTTTGTCTTTTGAAATCACTGTCAAAACTAGCTAAATCAGAGATATCAATCGTTGGAGCTACTCCACTTTCTACCTCTTTCTCGATATTAAGCTCTTCTATACCTTCCTGAATTGCATTAGTCCAGTTTTTACTTTTCTTAGCATCCTTCTTAGCTTTAATACGTTTAGCATCTATATCTTTCTGTGTTTCTTCTATCTTCTTCTTAACAACCTTGCGACGTTCTTCTTCTGACATTAATCCTGGTGTTTCTATCTTGCCTTTCTGCTGACTTGGTGATCTAAACCCTGGATTATTTCCGTCTGTTGGTCTGTTATTACTGCCATATCTGTTGTATGAATTGCCACCTGTACCATCTTGTGAGTACGGTCTGCTTCCACCTGCTCCAGCTCTGTTGTCTGGTCTGCCGTCTCTATTGTAACCGCCACCTGTACTTGTGCTATTATTGTTGTACGGAGGTCTACTGCCTGTATTATTATTATTGTAATTGTTGTTATATGGAGGTCTGCTACCTGTACTATTGTTATTGTAATTACTAGTGCCTGACGTATTATACGGTGGTCTACTACCTGTACTATTATTATTATAATTACTAGTGCCTGACGTATTATACGGTGGTCTACCACCTGTAGAGTTCGTGTACGTTCTACTGTTGCTATTAGTAGTGTTCGTATATGTTCTTGCAGTTCCATTATTATTGAAAGCTCTACTACCATCACTATTAAGTGGAGTATTAAAATCTTTTGTTCTTGGTGTTGGAGCTCTAACTCCTGTTGCTGGTGGCGTTGTTCCAGTTGTTGCTGTTCCAGTTGTTGCAGTTCCAGTTGTTGCAGTTCCTGTTGTTGCAGTTCCTGTTGTTGCAGTTCCTGTTGTTGCAGTTCCTGTTGTTGCTGTCTCAGTTGTAACTGTTCCAGTTGTTGCTGTCTCAGTTGTAGCTGTTCCAGTTGATGCTGTTCCAGTTGTAGCAGTCCCAGTTGATGCTGTTCCAGTTGTTGCTGTCTCAGTTGGTGCAGTTCCAGTTGGTGCAGTTCCAGTTGGTGCTGTCTCAGTTGGTGCTGTTCCAGTTGTAGCTGTAGTTACTGTCTCTGTAACCGTTTCAGTTGTCGTCGGTATTGACGCTTTCTCAACATTATTAACTATATCTGTATTGCCAGTATTAACGTCATTGCCTTTAGAGGCAGTTGCTGTATCAGTTAACTGAACATTCTCTTGATTATCTGTATTATCAGTTATTTTTGCAGGGTTTACAGTATTCACTTTCGTCTGCTCTCTTCCTTCATCAACCATTTTAATACGTTTATCAAGTTCAGCTTTCTTTCTTAAAAGATCTTCTTTACTGATCATACTTTTAGCAACACTTGTAGTGCTTTTACCTAAAACTACTTCTTTTATCTTTACGCCACTTTTATGACGTTCCATAGCTTTTTTTAACATCTCTTGTCGTTTATCAAGAGAGGTTTTCTGTTGAGATTTGTCATTTATAAGCGATAAATCGTTATCTGATATCGTATCATCTGATGATGAAACCGATACTCCTACTCCATTTAACTTTTTTATCATCTCTTCTGGATCAATACCTACATTTTTTGCAGCTTCTGAAACCTTATATACAGCCATTTAATCTCCTTGATTATATTGCAAGTAAACAATTCTTGATAACAACTAAGTACGCTCTTTGACGATATGGGAAACAATCTCTGCTGAAAGATTATTACTACCCAAAAAACGTAACAAAACACCGGTTTTAAACATCTTATTATAACATTTCATATCACTGCAAATATATGCACCTCGTGATTGAAACCTCTGTCTGATATCTAAGGATACCTCTTCTGAGTGCTTATCATAAACCAACCTTAGTAGATCACTCTTAGAAAAACTACCTTTACACGAAATGCAACTTCTCTTAGGAATGTGTTTCAAGTTCATATGAATCAATACACCTTAACCTAAACTAAACCTTAACATCACCGCTCAAACATACCCTAAATTAAAAGTATCTAAACAGTAACATCGCTCGAACTAAGTTTATTTAGGACCTTCTTGTTCAATATTAGTATCACTATCTGATAACGCAACCGACTCATCAACATCTACTGATGGTGCTTGATCGCTATCGTCATTGTTAAATATACTATCACTATCATCGTCATTATCACTATTCTCATCACTACCTGTATTCGTTTCTATCTCTTCTAATTTAGCAGTAAGATAGTCGATCGTATAGTTGATAAGCTCAACAGCCTCTTCATCACCTATCTCAAGCGCAGCTTTCACTTCGTCAACTTGAGCATCTGATAATTTCACAACATCATCTAGTCCAGCTTCAATAAGCATTGATATCTGTTCTTGAGTTAATGTTGATATGTTTTCTAAATTGTATAAAACATAAAACTGTTTCATCTCTTCTTCTTGAACTTCTAAACGTTGTGTTCTGATCTGTGCATACTCAGACTCTTTTAACACATCAAGTCGCCACTCTGTCAACATTGCTGCTAACTTTACGTTCTGACCTTTTCTACCGATTGCAAGAGATAACTGATCATCTGGTACAATCAACTCTAACGTTTTATCATCTTCAATAACATTAGTTAATGTAACTTGTGCAGGAGAAATTGCATTACATACAAATTGTACAGCGTCAGGCGACCACTCTATAACATCTATCTTCTCGCCTTTAAGCTCGTTAGATATAGCCATAATTCGTGAACCTTTCATACCGATACAAGCACCTCTAGGATCAATATTGCTATTTGTTGTCGATACTGCAACTTTAGCTCTGTCCCCTGGTTCTCTCGCAACTGCATTAACAACTACGATACCTTCAAATACTTCTGGAATTTCTGCTTCAAATAACTTTCTCAAATAACATGGATGTGTTCTTGATAAAATTAACTGAGGCCAGTTCTTAACCATTTTGATATCTAATAGTAACGCTCTGATATAATCTCCACGACCGTAAAACTCGCCGTTGATCATCTCTCTACGTGGAAGAACAGCATCTGTTTTGCCTAGATTAACAATAACATTGTTATTATCCATCTTTAAGACAACTCCATTTACTATCTCACCTATTTTATTTTCGTACTCGTCCATTATGACGTTACGTTCAACATCTCTTAATTTCTCTAATAATTTCTGTTTAGCAACTAAAGCCGATTGACGTCCTAAATCCTCAAGAGGTGTAGGTATCATTAAGATATCACCAAGTTGTGGATCGTCTTTAAACGCTTTAGCTTCTTCAATAGGGATTTCATACCAGTTACTAGTTTCTGACTCTGAAACTTCTTTTGGTATAAAAATATTAATTTCACCCTTATCTATATCAACGTCGATCTCTGGCTCTAAGTATTTACCTATCTTTTTAACTACTGCTGCAAAAATAGCATCTTTTAACGACTCGGCTAAGATATCTCTAGAAATACTCTTCTCTCTACTCAACTCGTCAATAAATCTTACTATCTCTTTACTGTTCATTATGCCTCCAAGAACAACATCTATGAAAATCTTACTATATATTTAATCATAAAACTATATTAAACGTTATATTATTATATTAAATGATCTATTCTACTACTAAATACTCTAACTTTGCTTTCTTGATATCACTAATTGTGACTTCAAATGTTTTACTCTCTGTTTCTGAATATAAAGTTAATGTATCTTCTTCTGCTGATTTAATTATTCCGTTATACTTCTTTCTGCCGTCATCTGCTTTGCTCTTTGTCTCAATCTTACAGACGTAACCGATGCTTCTTTTGTAATCTGAAACACCACGAAGAGGTCTATCAAGTCCAGCTGATGTCACTTCAAGTGTATACTTATCGTATGGAATCTTATCTTCATTAGCATCTAAATATTTTGATGTAAATCTACTGATCGTAGCGATACGGTCTAGTGATAGTTCACCACCATCAAGAGTAATCCTTAGAACCCTGCCACCTTGTTCTTTAGCAAAGGTCATATCAAATAACTCTATATCACTCGGTATAATTGATGATAAATGTGATTTTAAATCTTCTAAAAACGACATCAATAAGCCTTAACTAATTCAATAATATTAACAACCTCTTTATAAAAAAAGACAAAAAAAAAGTGGATTATATTCCACCCCTCTACAACATAAAATATAACTGTATTCTTATACCACAATGAACCTATGTATGTCAAGAGGTATCTAGCCTCAAACTTGATTATATATAACTTTATTCTTATCACGTAATCAACATATATATATAATAAGTGTCTATTTCTACTTGCTATATACTTATTGTATGCTATTATCTCTGATATTAGAAAAAACTGTATAGTAATAAAAACAGTCAAAAATTAAATTCATAAGAGGTAAATATGAAATACGCAAAACAGATCACAGACTTAATCGGAAAAACGCCACTATTAAAAATTGATAAACTGCATAAACAAAATGCAAATATATTCGCTAAGTTAGAGATGTTCAATCCTCTATCATCTGTCAAAGATAGACTCGGCAAAGCATTAATAGAGTCAGCTGAGAAAAAGAAGTTAATTAAAAAGAATACTATACTTATTGAACCAACTTCAGGCAATACGGGGATCGGACTTGCCTACATCGCTGCCAGTAAAGGTTATAAACTAACTCTTGTTATGCCTGAAAGTATGAGCATGGAAAGAAGAATGTTACTAAAAGCACTCGGTGCTGAACTTATATTAACTAAAGCTGAACTTGGTATGAAAGGTGCTATCGCTAAAGCTACTGAGCTTGCTGAGAGTAATAAAAATTATCTCATGCTACAACAGTTTGATAACCTTGTTAATAAAGCTATGCATAAAAAGACTACGGCTAAAGAGATTATCGAAGATCTTGATGGCAAAATTGATTACTTTATCGCAGGCGTTGGAACAGGTGGAACATTATCTGGTGTTGGAGAAGCGTTAAAAGCTCTTAATCCTAATATTCAAATTATCGCAGTTGAACCTAAAACTTCTCCTGTTCTATCAACTGGTGTCGCAGGACCTCATAAAATACAAGGGATAGGTGCTGGATTTGTACCTAAAAACTATAACCCTAAAGTTGTCGATGAAATTATAACTGTTGATGATGAAACAGCTGGAAAATTCGCTAGAAAATCTGCTAAAGAGTTAGGGTTATTAATTGGAATATCATCTGGTGCTGCCTTATCTGTAGCTGTTAAAATTGCTGCTAGAAAAGAGGCTAAAAATAAAAATATCGTTGTGCTTATTCCTGACTCTGGTGAAAGATATCTATCTACTTGGTTATTTCAAGAAGATAATTAAACTATAGTTGATCAAGTATAATTGATAAAATAGAAGTAGTAATATGTTTAACCGTAATCGTAACGGTGAGTATAATAAAAAATGAATTAGGATATAAATTATGAAACAAAAATTTGAGACATTAGCAGTACATTCAGGACAGACCGTAAATCAAAATACTATGGCTAGAGGGATCGAAATATGTCGTTCAACAGCCTTTTTATTTAAAAGTCATGAACACGCTAAAAACCTTTTTGGACTTAAAGAATTAGGTAATATATATTCAAGACTTACAAATCCAACGAACGCTGTACTTGAAGAGCGTATAACTGCCTTAGAAGGTGGAGCTGCATCGGTTGTTGTAGCCTCAGGCACATCTGCTATTCATTATACAGTTATTAATATCGCCGAAATGGGTGATGAGATCGTTGCATCGGACAGATTATACGGTGGAACATATACTATGTTTAGTGCGATACTGCCTCAATTTGGTATAACTACAAAATTTGCAGATATCAATAATCCTGAAACATTTGAAAAACAGATAACTGAAAAAACTAGAATGATATATATTGAGTCGATCGGTAACCCAACATTAGATGTTGCAGATATTAAACTTTTTGCAGATATGGCTCATAAACATAATTTACCACTTGTCGTTGATGCAACATTTTCAACACCTTACTTAATGCGTGCTATTGAGCATGGTGCTGATATCGTTATCAACTCACTTACTAAATGGATCGGTGGACATGGTTCTGCTATCGGTGGAGTTGTGACTGATGCAGGTAAGTTTGATTTCTCTGACAAGAAATTTGCTTTATATAATAAACCTGATGCAAACTATCACGGCATGAAATGGGCGACAGATTTACCTGAGCCTTTAGCACCTATTAAATTTGCATTACGCCTTAGAACTGTACCTCTTAGAAATCTTGGTGCTTGTTTATCTGCTGACAACTCTTGGATATTTATTCAAGGGCTTGAGTCTCTATCACTTAGAATGGAGAGACACTCTGAAAACGCACTTAAAGTTGCAAAATATTTAGAGAGTCATGATAAAGTTGAATGGGTTAGATATCCTGGACTTGAGAAAGATCCATCGAACACACTTGCAAAAAAATATCTTAATAACGGATTTGGTGGCATGGTTGTTTTCGGTATTAAAGGTGGACTTGTGGCTGGTGGAAAGTTTATAGAGTTGTTAAAATTATTCTCTCACGTTGCAAATGTTGGCGATGCTAAATCTTTAGCAATTCATCCTGCATCAACTTCTCATTCACAGATGACTGAGGAACAACTTATAAGTTCTGGCGTTAAAACTGATCTTGTAAGATTGTCGATCGGGATTGAACATATTGACGATATATTAAATGATATTAAAGAAGCGTTAGATCAGATATAAATAGAGCTTTAATTTTAAAAGTAACATTTTAAGATTAAAGTCTAAAAGTAAATTATAAGAGTAATCTATTGATATAAAATATTAATAGGTTACTCTTTTTTTGTTGATAGATTGTGTGTGTGTGTGATTGCAAACTGTGTGCCTTAGCTGATTGCGTGCGAATGTGATAGAGAGTGTTGATAAGATTAACGTTCATACAACTAGCATGTTCGTATTTGTAACTTGTGTACTTGTCGATTTGAGTTCGTGCAACTAGCGTGTTCGGATTTGTAACTTGTGTACTTGTCGATTTGCGTTCGTGCAACTAGCGTGTTCGTATTTGTAACTTATGTGCTTGCCGATTAACGTTCGTGCAACTAGGGTGTTCGGATTTGTAACTTATATGCTTGTCGATTAACGTTCATACAACTAGCATGTTCGGATTTGTAACTTGTGTACTTGTCGATTTGCGTTCGTGCAACTAGCG
>CAMQYB010000073.1 GCA_947039055.1 uncultured Deferribacteraceae bacterium | reverse complement strand
TTTAGAACAAAACAAACTTGTTGGGAGTATGAAAAAGAGTATCGAGTAATTACTTATGATGTTGACAAAATACAACTACCTATAAAAGCAATCTACTTTGGAAAAGAAATGCCAGATCACGATATTAATTTAATTAAAGCACTTTTTACTAATAAAAATTCAAATATAAACTTTTGGAAAGTACAAGTAGCGAAGGATAATTTATTCAGACTTTATGCTGTAGGCGATATCCTCCCTATACCAATATTTCCAGAAAAAATATTAATACCTAAAAACGATTAACTCTTAAAAAGTATAATCATTATCTGGCAATTATCAGAAACTTATAATATAGATAATACATAGATACAATACTCTTATCTCTCCCCTGATTTTTGGCGAAAAAAAATGTGTGGCGTACAAAATAAATTGTACATCCACACACTTAAATCGTAAACGGAGGAGGTAGGATTCGAACCCACGGAGGGCTATTAACCCTCAACGGTTTTCAAGACCGCCTCCTTCAACCAGGCTCGGACACTCCTCCTAAATAAACCCCCATAAGAAGCTTACCACGAGCTAAAATACTATACATATTTCTCGCTTATGTCAAGTATTTTATCTGTCTAATATCAAATATACTAACTATACCTATATATCTTAACAAAATTTCCTAACTATACCTATATGTATTAACAAAATTTCCTAACCATATATACATATCTAAACCAATTAACTTACTATACTTACATATCTAAACCAATTAACTATACATATCCATATCGCAATCTCTCAACTAACTCTAATTATTACATCGCCATACCATACCAAACCATACCAAACAACACAAAATAAAAGGCACAAAACTTATATTACGTTTTATACCCTTTTTATACCCTTATCAAATTCCCTCTACTATACAACCATAGATACGATCATCTAATACCCTTTACAATATAACTTTTTATACCATTAACAATATATACTATACTATATTACCTTATCACAACCCTTTCTGCTTTCTAAAATCGTTAAGCACTTCTCTATGATCGAACGCTAACTCATCAGGCAAATTATCTATATCAAAAAACTTAGCCGATAACGCATCATCTCTACCTTCAGCCTCAACCTCTCTACCCGTTATATCACACGAATATATAACCGATACCGTATGTCCTCTAACATCTCTACTTGGCTCAGAATATACCCCTACAAGCGAGATATCCGCTTTACTAACATCAATGCCAGTTTCCTCTCTAAGCTCTCTTACAGCCGTATCTTCAACGCTCTCCCCTAGATCCACAAATCCACCAGGAATAGCATATCCATGTGGTTCGTTCATACGTTCAATCAATAACACCTCACGTCCACGATATATAAGTAAATCAGCTGCAAGCCTTGGAGATGATTGAAAATATCCATCGTATTTAACTTTCATAATATCAACCAACATCTCAATTGATGTTGCTACAAGTCCATTAGACTTAAACACCTCAACTATAATCCCAAGTATCGCATCTAACTCTGGTTTACGATTAGCTTCAATATCTTGCAACATAGACGATTTAAATGATGGCACGCCACCCATTCCTGCAATTATCTTATCAAACTCATCTGCATCAAGATTTATATCAAGAAGTTTTGCAGCAAATAACGCCTCATCAAATATCCTCTTCGCTAACGATACAGCTGTTTTATCTTCTAAAAATCTACCATAAGTATATCCAAATAAAGCCGTCAAAGGATTGGATACAGCGTTAAAAAGTAGTTTACGCCACTGATCCTTTACTATATCTTTACTATGTTTTGAGAAGATCCCTGCACATGTGAAAATATTATTCAACGTTTCTAAACCAGGTTTATTATCAACAACGTCTAAGTTAGTATTATCAGAACTTTTAAAATTATCGTAAAAGATTTTAGCTTCAGAGTAATATTTAAGTTGATTAAAGTTTTTAGATACAGCCGTCACATATACAACCGATACGACAACCTTATCAGCATCAATAACGCTTGCTATCAATTTCGGATTATCAACACCGTTCTGCAAAGATACAACCACCCCACTATCTTTCAAATGAGGTTTAATCGTAGTAGAAACATTTACCGTATCATTAGATTTAACAGTTAGAAAAATCACATCATATAATCCATCAAGTTTTTCAACTGCATTAATTTTATGATTAGATTTATTATCATCTGCACCATCAACAAACAGTCCATCAATTTGCAAAATGTCTAGTCGTTTACCTCGTGCTATTATATCGTACGATATGCCAGCCCTCGATAATTTATATGCAACATACGAACCTACAGCTCCTGCTCCAAAGATCGCAATACGCACGTTATTCAAAGTTGAAGTATCTATATTATTATATAATGACAAGTTCATCATCCACGACCGTCGCTTTAAATTTTTTCCGTTTATCGTAAGTTTTATCAAGCATTAAATCAGAAAGTTTATCTTCAAGATACTCTTGCAAAATTCTGCGTATCGGTCTTGCACCATACACATACGGATAATCATTAGATATAAGAAAGCGTTTAGTTTTATCATCAATCGCAATAGATCTACCAAGTTTCAATAATCTACTATTTATTTCATCTATCTGTATATCCATAATTGTTATTAGTTCATCGTTAGTTAACGGTTTAAAATATACGACGTTATCAATACGATTAAGAAATTCAGGAGAGAAATATTCTTTAACTTCTTTCTTCGCATTAACTTTAAATTTGTCAAAATCGACAACATCGCCTTTATTAATTTTATTATCAAACCCAAGAGGTTTATCGTTCATAGTTGTTTTAGATCCGAGATTTGATGTCATAACAATTATCGTATTTTTAAAATTAACTTTATGACCAAGTGAGTCTGTTATAACTCCTTCATCTAAAATTTGTAATAGAATATTTAGCACATCAGGATGAGCTTTTTCGATCTCATCAAACAGTACAACGCTATACGGTTTAGTTCTGATCTGTTCGGTAAATTTTCCACCGTTATCGTGACCAACATATCCAGGAGGCGAACCGATTAGACGTGAGACATTAAATTTTTCCATATACTCACTCATATCAATTTTAACAAGTGCATCAACACGTCCAAAAACAAGTTCAGCAAGTTTTTTAACGACTTCTGTTTTACCAACTCCAGTAGGCCCTAGAAATATAAATGATCCTATAGGACGATTAGGGTTAGATATCCCTGAGTAGTTACGCTTGATAGATTTAGATAGTAGATCAATCGCCTCATCTTGACCAACAATATATTTCTTTAATTCTTGATCAATTTTAGCTATACGTTGTTTCTCATCAGCTTTCAACTTGTTAGATGGAATACCAGTAATTAACGATACAACATCTGCGACATCATTAACAGATACAGCTCCCCAAGAATTTTCAGATGTTAATTCCCAGTTATCAACTTTGGTTTTATAGTTTTTAAATAATCTATCAATTTTTTTACTATATTTATCAATCATCTCAAAATCGCCAACAGCGACAAAATTATCTCTAAGCGTTCTTGCTTCATCTATCTTATCTTTTGCGACAGTTATATCTTTAGGTGTAAGCATTTTTTCAAGTTTTATTTTTGCAGCAGCTTCATCTATTACATCTATACTTTTATCAGGTTGATTTTTATTTGTAATATATCTATCTGTAAGATATACCGTCTCTTCGATCACATCAAACGGTATTGACACTTTATGAAAATCTTCATAATAGCTAACGATACCTTTAATAATATTTACAGTTTCTTCTTTCGTTGGTTGCTCAACGATGATAGTTTGAAAACGTCTATCAAGTGCAGCATCTTTCTCAAAATATTTTTTATACTCAGATACAGTTGTAGCACCGATACATTGAACAACTCCTCTTGCAAGAGCTGGTTTAAGCATATTTGCAGCATCTATTGATCCTTCAGCTGAGCCTGCACCTACGATCGTGTGTATCTCATCAATAAATAAAATAATGTTACGATCGTTTTCAATCTCTTTAATAAGACTTTTTAATCTCTCTTCAAACTGTCCTCTATATTTTGTTCCTGCAACTAGGTTGCCAAGTTCAAGAGATACTACCCTTTTAGATCTCAAAAATTTAGGCACAGATAAATCTAATAATTTAACTGCTAAGGCTTCAACGATAGCTGTTTTACCAACTCCAGGTTCACCTATTAATACTACATTATTTTTCTGACGTCTTGAGATAACTTGAATTAAACGATTTAACTCATTCTCACGTCCGATAATTCTATCTAACTTATTATCTTTCGCAAGTTTAGTTAAATCTTTACCAAACTCATCAAGCAACGGAGTGCTACTTACTGCAACTTTACTCTTAGCTTTGCTTTTAGTATAATATGCAACGTACTCTCTCATCCCGATAATCTCAAACCCTATGTTCGACAAGATTGAGTAAGCACGTCCTCTACTCTCTCTAAGTAAGCCAAGAAATAGATGTTCAGAACTTACATAAGCACTTCCCATAAATTTTGCTTCTTCAACAGAATATTTTAATACTTGTCCAGCAGTAATAGAGAACGGTATCTCAGCCTTAGGCATGATAATAGCACCGACCTGTATTCGTGAACGAGTTTCTTTAACTAACGCTGATATATTAATCTTATGATTTAAAAAAATCTCATAAGGCATTCCAGACTTATCTTTTAGAAGTCCTAATAATATCTGTTCTGTGTCTACGTACGGCTTCATAAGTTCTGAAGCTTCTTCTTTCGCAAAGAGAATTACTTGCCTTGCTCTTTCTGTAAAAATATCAAGCATAAGCCCAATACCACCTTTATTTAATCTAGTCGATGATAAATAATTTATAACGACAATTCTATATAACTACCAATAGTTATATTATAAATCCTAACTATCTATAAAACAACTAAAATAATCAAGCTTGACAAATATCTATATAAACATCAAAATACTAATTAATATTTCTATAAAATAAGGTATGTTGCTATATGAAAACAAAAAATTATTATTCGCTTGCTTTTATATCACCTGATAAAACAGGAATTGTTGCAGGCGTAAGCAAAGTTTTGTACGATAACGGTTTTAATATTGATGATTCTAGTTCAATATATATATCAGGAATTTTCTCTATGATCTTAGTTGTGAGTCATAAAAACGAATTGACGGTTAATGAAATTTGTCTACTATTTAAAGAGACTGGCTATAAGCCACAAGTAAATATTATACCAGAAACAAGTACAGAAACTGATGGAGAATCATACTCAATATCGGTATACGGTGCAGATAAAGCTGGTATCGTTTATAAGGTAACTAATTTTTTAGCTGAACAAAAAATCAATATTATTGAGCTTCAAACAAAAGTTGTTGGTAAAGATAGCGATAAAATATATGTAATGATTTTAGAAATTATCGTCCCAACAGATATATGTGATAGCTGGGAGATGAAACTTTTAGCTGTTGTGAAAGAGATGAATATTGATATAAAAATAAATAAAATAGACTCGTATGAGTTTTAGTGTATAGATGTCAAATAGAAAAATATTAATTTACCCTGATGAAAGATTAAAGATAGAAGCCACTTACGTTGAAAATATTGATCAAGAAATTTTAGATATTATTGAAGATCTAAATGGTATAATGTCTAATACTAGTCACTCTGTTGGTGTGGCTGCAACACAGCTTGGATACAGTAAACGTATCGTTGCAGTTGATGCATCAAAAAATATTAAATGCACTGAAAATCATGGAGCAATGATACTTATTAATCCAGAAATTGTATCGCATGATGGACTCATAACTTTTCGTGAGGGATGTATGTCTGTTCCTGATTTTACGGGAAATGTTAATAGAGCTCAAACAATTAAGTTATCATATTACGATGAAAAATTTATCAAAAATGAAATCACTTTAGATGGATTCGAATCAGTTGTAGTACAGCATGAATTAGATCATTTAGACGGGATACTTTTTATAGATAGAGTTATATCTAAAAGAACCGACCTGTTTAAAAGAAAAAATTATAAGTAGATGTTTAACACAAAATATTAATATCACGGAGAGAGAGTATGAGAAAAGTTGTTGTTACAAGAAGACTGCCAATTGATATCAATGAAGCTTTGAGCGATTTTGATGTTGATGCAAATTACACGAATGAACCTATATCAAATACAAGACTAAAACACCTTACAAACGATGCTGAAGGAATAATATGTATGCTCGATGAAAAGATCGATAAAAACATATTAGAATCATCTCCTAAACTTAAAGTTATTGCAAACTACGGTGTTGGAGTGAATAATATAGACCTTGTTGCTGCAAAAGCTTGTGGTGTAACTATTTGCAATACGCCAGATATATTAACTCGATCAACAGCTGAACTGGGATTTGCACTTATGATGGCTGCTGCTAGACGTTTATCTGAAGGAGATAGATTAACACGTTTAAATATTTTTCCAGCATGGAGTTCAACTCTACTATCAGGTACAGATCTATACGGAAAAACATTGGGAATATTTGGAATGGGAGAGATCGGTAAAGCTGTAGCAAAAATGGCTATAGGATTTAATATGAATATTATTTTTCATAATAGACGTGTGCCTGATGCAAAAAATCTACTTCCAAACTCAAATTATGTATCATTTGAAGAGCTGTTATCTGAGTCAGATTTTATAGTGATTACTGCACCTCTAACCCCTGAAACTAAGCATAAATTTACTGCTAAAGAATTTATTGCGATGAAAAAATCATCTATCTTAGTTAATATCGGCAGAGGGCCTATCATTAATGAAGCTGATCTTGTGAACGCTTTAAAAACTGGCGTGATCGCTGGTGCTGGATTAGATGTTTATGAAGATGAACCTATTGTTAATTCAGAACTTAAAACACTTGAGAATACTATTCTAACTCCTCATATCGGATCATCAACTATTGAGACTAGAAAAGGTATGGCTAAAATGTGTGTTGATAGTGTTATATCTGTACTTAAAAATAATACTAAACCTCATAACACTGTGAATATTTAATTACTGAAAATAATTTATTATTTTATAATAATATAAATGTGTCTAACTTTATAGCTAGGCACATTTTTTTATTGATAAATACGATTGCCTACTGACTACAATAATTAAAATAGTTTTTACTACTCTGCCTATTACCTAGATCAGTAAAATTAATGTTGTATAAAATTTTGATTACCGACACTTACACTTTCTTGTCCCATCAACAGAATTATTTATAAGTTTAAAATAAATTATATTTATGATATAGTTCTTACTTAGAATTTTATTTATACTAGAAAGAAGGTTTATAATGGAACATTTCGCAATATGGAAAAGTCAGATAGAAAAATTATATGAAGTCTATAGCAACTTTTGTGAAGGAGTAGATTACTCAAGATCACCTATAACTAAAGAAGAGAGAGTTGTAAAACTTGAAACAACTATCGGTTGTGTTATTCCTAAAAGTTTAAGAGAAACATTTCTACACTTTTCAAGAAAGATAACTTTCACAGCTTTACTGCCTGAAGAGTTTGAAATGCCAACTGCATTTACAGATATCTTTTCTGCCAATTTTAAACTTTCATTATTTGAAATAGAGAGTGCTGAAGAGATGAGACGTGATCTAATTGATAGCATGTTTATAGATAAAAAAGATGAACACAATCAAGTGTGGCATAATAAACTTGCATTCATGACTGTTGGAAATGGCGACATGATCGCATTTGATCTTGATGATCCATCAGATGATAAGCGTGTTGTATATCTTAGTGCTGGTGGTGAAAAAAGTCACGGAATGTTATTAGGTAAAAATTTCAAAGAGTATTTTAGTAACCTACTTTCAATAGGTGCTTGTGGCCCTGAAGATTTCCAGATGATGCCTTTTATCAATGAAACATCTGGACTTGATGCAACATCTGAA
This sequence comes from uncultured Deferribacteraceae bacterium, assembly GCA_947039055.1. GTDB lineage: Bacteria > Chrysiogenota > Deferribacteres > Deferribacterales > Mucispirillaceae > CAMQYB01. The sequence continues at coordinate 106 of CAMQYB010000073.1, read as the reverse complement.
AGAGCAAAAATATATCGTAAATTAATTAAACTTAAATGGGATTACTAACAGGTACGCTCATACTCATACCTATAAAGTTGTTAAAATAAGATTAATCTAAACCACG
>CAMQYB010000072.1 GCA_947039055.1 uncultured Deferribacteraceae bacterium | reverse complement strand
GCAATATGTTTGTGCTATAATTTAATCTGTCTAACCGCCAAAATACCCTCTACCTTAGATATCGACTCAATTACATCATTGTTAATATGTCCATCTACAAGTACGAACGCAACAGCTTCATGAGCAAAATCATCTTTATGTACTCTTGATAATTCAAAGTTTGCAATATTGATATTATTATTACCAAGATGAGTTCCGATCTTACCGATTATTCCTGGTGTATCGTTATTTCTAAAATATAGATAATTTCCTGATGCAAGTAGATCTAAATTAAATCCATCAATAGATGTTATATACGCTCTCTGATCTGGATACACTGCACCTGTGATCGTCAACTCTTTATCTTTGCTTCTTGCTTTTAATACAAGTAGATCGTTATATTGATGATAATGTTCAAGTTTTTGTTCCATAACTGTAATGTTATGATCTTTAGCTGAATAAGGTGCTGATACAAATGTTATATTATCATTTAAACTAACTTCTAAAAATCCTTTTAGTGCTGCAACTGTGAACGGTTGATAATTATATGGAGAATCAAATGTACGTTCTCCAAAATCTTCTTCAAATCTTTTACCTATCATAGATAAAACTAACTCTTCAGGACTACTATCAATCATCTGTGCTGCAAGTCTTCCCATACTTACTGCAAGTTCGAAATATATTTTCATATCTGCTGGAAGTTGTGATTTCATATATGGTATATTTACAGCGTTCTGATACTGTCTACCGTTTAACGCATGAGCTACTTGTTCGCATATAATAACTGCAACACCTTTCTGTCCTTCATCGGTATTTGCACCTATATGAGGTGTTAGAAAAATATTTTCAAGCTCTAACAGTTTGCTATTTGTTGGTGGTTCTTGATCAAAAACATCAACTGCTGCTGCGAAAAGTTTTCCAGATTTCACACCGTTATATATAGCATCTTCAGAAACGATACCACCTCTTGCACAGTTGACAAGAATAGCTCCATCTTTCATTTTATTGATCTCTTTATCTGATATAAGGTTACGTGTTTCATCTGTTAAAGGGGTATGGAATGTTAAAACATCTGCTACTGCTAAAACTTCATCTAATGTTTTGCATAATGTAACGCCTAGTTTTTCAGCTCTTGATTCTTTAACGTATGGATCAAATGCGTAAACTTTCATACCGAACGCTTTACAACGTGAGATAACATTTCCACCAATTCTGCCTATTCCAACTATACCTAAATTTTTATTAAAAAGCTGGACACCCATAAAACGCTTTCTGTCCCAGCCACCTTTCTTTGTTGACTCACTTGCAGCAGGGATTTTACGAGCAGCTGCCATAATCATACCCATTGTTAATTCAGCAGCAGCCAATGTGTTACCCGTTGGTGCGTTCATAACTATAAGTCCTTTCTTACTTGCAGCCTCTATATCAACATTATCTAGTCCAACGCCTGCTCTTGCAATGATTTTTAATTTACCGATATTCTCAAGAAGATCTGCATCAACGTTCGTGCCTGAACGAGTTATTATCGCATCATAATCATGTAATATCTTTTTGATCTCATCGTTACTTATACCTGGAATTACATCGTATGAGATATTCGGATCTTTCTCTAGAAACTCTATTCCTTCTGCCGCTATATGGTCGGTTATGAGAACTTTATACATAATCATAATACTCCTAATCTTAATGATAATTAAAGGGTGATATTATCAAATTAATACGATTTTAGCAAGTTTTATATACTATAAAAGAGTATATTGTATCTAATCGCACTAATTATCATAAAATTAAAAACTTGAACTTTAATCTTTTAAAAGTTATCATAGCATTCAATTATTATTATAATTAACAAGTTATCTAATAAAGATACGATAAAATAAGTTATTTAACATGGAGTTAAAATTATGAATGATCTAATTATGCGTGCTATAAATAAAGAAAAAACTGAAAGATCTCCTATATGGTTAATGCGTCAAGCTGGAAGATATATGAGTGAGTATAGAGAGCTTAGATCTAAATACTCTTTTCTTGAACTATGTAAAACTCCTGATGCAGCATATCAAGTAACTATGCAACCGATTAAAGCTTTCGGACTTGATGCAGCTATATTATTCTCTGATATTCTAACAGCAGTTGAACCTCTTGGTGTAAATTTAGAGTTCAGTCCTGCACCTAAAATATCAAACCCTATCAGAAATATGGCTGATCTTAATAGATTGAAAAGTTTTCAAGTTGAGAACGATTTAAAATACGTTTATGATACAATAAAATTGTTAGTTAAAGATTTAGATGTTCCATTAATAGGATTTGCAGGAGCGCCTTTCACACTTGCTTGTTATATGGTTGAAGGACAAGGTTCTAAATCTTTTACTGAAATTAGAAAACTTATGTTAAACGATAATGAAACTTACTCAAAACTTATGGAACTATTAACCGACACAATGATTAAATATCTTCAAGCACAAATTGATGCTGGTTGTTCAATCGTACAAATATTTGATACTTGGGCTGGAATTCTTCCACCTCAAGAATATAAAAAATCTGTTCTACCTTACGTTGAACATCTAATAAATTCACTTAAAGGTGCTGCAAAAGTTTATTTTGCAAAAGATGGCGCTAACTATTTTGACTCTATTAAAACACTTAAAGCTGATTGTATCGGTGTTGATTGGAAGATAGATTTAAAAGAAGCTGATGATAGACTTGATAATAAATTCTGTCTTCAAGGTAATTTAGATCCGTCTATACTTTTTGCAGATCAATCTATGATTAAAACAGCTACTGAAAATATTCTGACATCAGCGTCAAATCTTAAAGGACATATTTTTAATCTTGGACACGGTATCATGCCTCTAACTCCTGTTGAAAATGTTAAATACCTTGTAGATCTTGTTAAGAATTCGTAGTTAATAATTATGGCTATTAAAAAAGATGCAGTTATTTTGCTCGGAATGGGTGGGCCTGATTCCATCCATTCTATACAAACATTTTTAAAGAACCTTTTCTCTGATAGAGATATAATAGATTTTCGTGTTGGCAATCTCGGACAAAAAATATTATCATCAATCATATCTAAAAAAAGAGCTAAAAAGATCGCACCAGAATATCTTATGATGGGAATGCCTGAAGGTGGATCTCCTCAAAATTATTACAACAATAAACTTATCGAACTACTACCTAAACTATACCACGATAAAACTGGGGTTGAAGCAGATTTTATTCTAGGTATGTGTTACTTTCATCCATACATTGAAGATACTATTCAAACCGTTTTAAAAGGTGATTATAGAAAGATAATCATACTGCCTCTATATCCTCATTACTCTGATACGACAACTGGAACAACTCTAAAACGTGTCACGAAAAGCAACTTAATTAATAAGGCAAAATATGAAAAACTTATTATAATCAATGAATGGTACGATAACAATATATATAACGATGCAATTGTGAAACGTATTGAAAATGCAGCAAAAAAATTAAGCTGTACATTGAAAGATGTATTTGTGCTTTTTTCTGCTCACTCTATACCGTTAGTATATCTAGAGAAAGGCGATACGTATCAAAAAAGTATTGTAAAGCATGTAGATATGATTGTTAATGAACTAAAGCTTAAAAATTATACGATATCATATCAAAGTAAAGTTGGACCTGTGAAATGGCTTCCTCCATCTACTAAAGATACTTTAAATGATTTGAAAAACAGAGGGATTGATAATGTTGTCGTTGTTCCGATATCATTCATTTCAGATCATATTGAAACTTTAATTGAGATAGATCATCAATTAATTAATGATTATAAAAAAGCAGATTTAAACATCGTTCGAAGTGAAAGCTTAAACGAAGCTGATGATTTTCTTCATGCGATTATAGATATAATAAGTTAGGGGTAAAAAGTTTAAATGAAAGATTTTATAACTTATTTCAAAATGATAAAATTTGAGCACTCAGTGTTTGCTCTACCGTTCGCACTTATGGCGATGGTGCTTGCTGCAAATGGACTACCAAACAGTCATACTATCTTATGGATAGTTATCGCTATGGTATCTGCTAGAACTGTCGCTATGGGTACTAATAGATATGTTGATAGATTTATCGATGCTGCAAACCCTAGAACAAAAAATAGAGATCTTCCAAAGGGAAATATATCTGCAAATAAAACATTAGCTTACACTATTACATTTACTGTAATATATTTTTTCTCAGCGTATATGCTTAACAGATTAACATTAATATTGTCACCTATCCCTATAATATTATTTGTACTGTATTCATACTCTAAAAGATACACAGCGTTCTGTCATCTACTGCTTGGGATATCTTTAGGGCTTGCTCCGATCGGTGCTTGGATAGCTGTTACTGGTTCAATCACTATTGTTCCTGTTATAATAGCTTTAGCTGTTATATTCTGGGTAGCTGGATTTGATATGCTTTACGCTATTCAAGATATGGATTTTGATAGAGAGAATAATCTGTTCTCAATACCAGCTCTAATCGGTGTTAGGGTAACTTTAATATTATCTAAAATATCACATATAATTACATTAATATTTTTAGTCTCACTATTTTTTAACTCAAGCCTTGGATATATATACATCTCTGGATTAATAATTATATCTGCTTTTATGGCGTACGAACACTCTCTTTTATCGAAAGAAGATTTATCAAAATTAAACATAGCGTTCTTTAATATTAATGCATATATCTCTGTAACTTTAGGTTTATTTACGATAGCTGATATATTAGTATAGGTATAAATTTATGGATATAAAAAAACGTATATTTGTTGGAATGACTGGTGCATCAGGAAATATTTATAGTAAAAAGTTGATCTCATATTTATCAACACAGAACTATCACGTATCAGTTGCTGCAACTAATAACGCTCTACTTAACGCTAACGCTGAAGATGATACTGTGTATAAAAATATAGAAGATTTTTTAGATAGAAACAAACTTACAGTTGATAAAATTTACGATATAGATGATATAGGTGCAGATATCGCATCTGGATCTAATAGAGTTGATTACTCATTTATTGTCCCTGCATCAATGGGATATATCGCACGTGTTGCAAACGGAATAAGTATAAACCTTATCGAACGCTTAACAGACGTTGCACTTAAAGAAAGAAGAAAGATAGCTGTTATATTTAGAGAGATGCCTCTTTCTAAAATATACTTAGATAATATGAGAAAGTTGATAGATGCTGGAGCAATAATAATGCCCGCAGCACCTGCTTTTTATCATCAACCTAAAACGATTGATGATCTTGTTAATTTCGTTATAGGCAAACTGCTTGACTCTGTAGAGATAGATAATAATCTATACAAAAAATGGGAATAAAAATGGAAGGGTATAGAAAATGAAAATACTATGTGCTAAATGTTTTAGTCCTATGGAAAATGTGAGTAAGTCGATCGCAGTATGCAACTCTTGTGGATCTAAATATATCCTACAAAATAAAGCAACCATCTTTAGAGTTTTACTCGATGGTGGATTTATTAAAGAAGGTATGAGTTCTAATGATATTATTAAAGCGATAGAGGTAGGCAATATTCTGCCTGATGAATATATAGCTACTTATAACGGGCCTTGGATAGCTATTATTGATTCTCCATTCTCTAAATTTATTAAAGAAAATACCGCTGTGAAAACGACTAAAAAACGTGTAGGTGTTTTTCTATATTTTAAAAATAAAAGAAGATTTATTGCTGTATCAATTTTATCAACTTTTTTTATACTATCATTAATTGCGAACGCTATCCTCTTATGGATCATAAGCAATATGAATGATAAAATTGAAGATCTTATAACTAAAATAACTGCTGGATAAATCACCGTCATATCCTAACAAAGGAGCGAATATGGAAAAATCAAATGGAAGAAGTAAATTAGCAATAGCTATCAATAGTATGACTATTGAGTCGGCTAAACTAGTTACTATATCTAAGAAAAAAATGGAAATAAATACACTTAAGAGAAGTTTGTCCGAAAAGGAAAGTATAATACTTAGCAAACTTTATAACTATATCGATGAAGGAAAAATCGATCCTGAACTTTTTATTCATGAATATAACAGTATTGATAACATTAAGAAAAGTATAGAACAGCTAGGTGTTGATAATACGGCGATTAAATCAAACTCTAAACTACCTCTTGATAAAATCACAGATGTTACTAAAAACTTAACTGCTGGAGTCAATGATATTGCTCGAAAAATTATTAGTAAATTTACTAAAAAATAGGTTTAACATACAGTTATTATTTCTATCTATATTAATAACCGTAATATCTGTCGGCTGTGCGACTAAACCGAAGATAGATATTTTAAGACAAAATAATGTGTCTAATCATGTCGTATCACTTAATTTTAGTAAAAATGAAAATACTATGTCATTCAAAATAACAAACGTTTATAACAAAGTATTAGCTTATCCAGCCATAACTTTAACGTGCAGTTTTAACACTCAAAGAATATATCGATCGTACTCTATTGGCACTATCAAAAAAAACGTATCCAAAATCTTTGAATGGGATATTAGCTACAACAAATGTGATACAATTAAACTTGATTACATATTCACATTGATAGAGTCTGAATCATATTTCGATAAAAAACGTGATAAAACAAAATTATATAATAGTCTAAACCGAAGCATACAAGGCGTATTGTATATCAAAGAATAATCTACACTCTACTAATCACTAATACTATTTTAGATATTAATTTATCTACTCTCTACCTCTTTTATCATTTATCCAAAATACAATAAATTATATTTTTAACTATCTGCTAAAAATCTAGCAACTCATTTTATATCTATATCATCAACTTGTTATAAGTTGCTTGACAAACAAATGCTTAATATATGATAATGTTAAATAGTTTAATTGATAATACTTTTCTGTGTTGTAAAAACTATTTATCAAGTTTTCTATAAATTTCAAAGTTAATATTATTAGATGCAGTATAATAAATCAAATAGAGGAGGAAATAGTAAATGGCTATTTCTTATAAAGAGTTGGGACTTGTTAATACTAAGGATATGTTTAAAGATGCAATGGATGGTGGTTACGCTGTACCTGCATACAATTTCAATAATCTAGAGCAGATACAAGCGATCGTTCAAGCGTGTGTTGAAACTCGTTCTCCAGTAATATTACAAGTATCTAAAGGTGCAAGAAATTATGCTAATAGCACTATACTTAGATACCTTGCGATCGGTGCTGTTGAGTATGCTAAAGAGTTAGGTTGTAATATACCAATCGCTCTTCATTTAGATCACGGTGATTCTTATGAGTTATGTGTTGATTGTATAGAGAAAGGTTTCTCATCTGTAATGATAGACGGTTCAGCACTACCTTATGAAGAGAACGTTGCACTAACTAAAAAAGTTGTTGAGTACGCTCATGCACACGGTGTTACTGTTGAAGGTGAACTTGGAGTTCTAGCAGGAATTGAAGATGATGTATCACATGAAGTATCGCATTATACAGATCCAGATGAAGTTGAAGATTTTGTAAAAAGAACAGGTGTTGATAGTTTAGCGATATCAATCGGAACATCACACGGTGCGTATAAATTTAAACTTAAAGAGGGTGAGTCTGTACCTCCATTAAGATTTGACATATTAGAAGAGTGTATGAAAAGATTACCAGGCTTTCCAATAGTTTTACATGGTGCATCATCAGTGCTTGCAAAATATGTTGATATGATAAACAAGTACGGTGGATCAATGGAAAATGCTGTTGGTGTTCCTGAAGAACAGTTGCGTAAAGCTGCTGCATCATCAGTTTGTAAAATTAATATCGACTCAGATGGTAGATTAGCGTTCACAGCAGTAGTTAGAGAAACATTATTTAAAGATCCAAAAGAGTTTGATCCTAGAAAATATTTAGGTAACGCTCGTGCAGAACTTATTGTTGCATATAAACAGAAAAACGAATCAGTTCTAGGCTCAGCTAATAGAGTTAAATAGTTTGGTGGTTATGGTTGTGGTTATTGTTACGGCTATGTGATTACGGCTGTGACATATACGGTTAATGCTACGGTTTTATGTTTAAGTCTATTGTTAC
>CAMQYB010000071.1 GCA_947039055.1 uncultured Deferribacteraceae bacterium | reverse complement strand
CAAACACTCTCGCCGTGTCAATCGCTCAACCTATTCAAACGCATAAACTATACAAACCCTCTCGCCGTGTCAATCGCTCAACTTATTCAATCGCACGAAAAAAGAGTATATCAACGTAAGTCAATATACTCTATATATTATTTTTATTAATCAATCAATTTTTCAATTTAACAATCTCATGTCAACTTGTTCGTTTATTAGTTGCTGTGCGAACCACCCCAAAATGTGCCTAGTGTTTTAACCATGCCAAATACTTAAACCGTGCTACACACAATCACCATATTAAACACGTCACAAAATGTACCAACTGCCAAAAGTGTGCGAACTTACCCACCAAAAAACGTGGAAACTGCCCAAACCCAAAATCTGCAAACTACCCAAACATGCAAACTACCCAAACGTGCAAACTGTCCAAAGTCTAATTATAAGCCAACATTCTGATATTTCTGTCCGTTGCTGCATAGTACAATCCTGCATTTTGCACAGCTGCAAGCCTGTCACCTGCTTGTAAATTAAAATCTGCCATCAACTCTTTTCTAATACTTTTCTCTGGCTGTATCTTCATCTTAAGTGGATTGATCCATGTGTTATAATGTTTAACTCTATAATCTAAATGTGGACCTGTTGAGATACCTGTGTTTCCAACATAACCGATTGTTTGACCTTTTGTAACTCTATACCCTTCTCTAAGTCCTCGATTAAAACCATGTAGGTGAAGGTAGTATGTTTTATATCCATTAGCGTGTTGAACAATTACATAATTTCCATTATATTTACCGTGTCTCATCTTCGTTATTGTGCCGTTCGCAGTAGTGAAAACAGGTGTGCCTCGTGGAGCTGCATAATCTACGCCGTAATGAGGTTTATATGTTTTATTTACTGGATGTAATCTTGAATATGAAAATCTTGATGATATTCTTGTGAATTTCAATGGTACTTTTAAAAATCCTCTAGCTAACGCTTTACCTTCAGGAGTATAATATCCTTCGTACTCTGTGTTATCATAAAATGCAGTTTTCTTACTTGTGCCATTAACATTAAAATCAGCAGCTAATATTTTTCCGTATCCTGCGTACTCATCGTTAACAAATTTTTTCTCTACCAATATACTATATTTATCACCAACTCTAAGATCTCTAAAAAAGTCTATTTCCCACTCATAGATTGATGCCATCATCGCTGCCAATTCTATATTCTCACCGATTGCTTGAATTGAATCAAATAGGTTCGTTGTAATTGTTCCTGATACAAGTGTTGGCATTGTAACAACCACTGCCTCTATCTCTTCAAGTGAGTAACCCTCTTCTACAAACTCAATAACAATATCTGTGTTTCTTTGAGGAGAAACAATTGCGTACTCATCATTTAAAACAATAATTTCTCCGATCTTTAACACATACGTTGGATAACGTTTGCGTATATCATGGAACAGTTTATCAATCTCTAATGGTGTTAGCTGTTCTGAAAAGATACCTTGTAATGTATCTCCAGATTTAACTAAATACTCTTGAGCTGATACTGGAACCATAAAAAGAAATAACATAATAACCGATAAGAAGATTTTTTTCACATAACGCTCCTAAATTCCAAAATACTTAACAACCTCAAACAATCGCGATAATAACATGTTTAAGTACGATAAGTTAATATAACAACAACAATAATAATATAACAAAAAATAAAAAATTAAAACAAAAAAATAAAACAAATTTTATCAACTATTTTTCAATAAGTTGATTGTCACGTTTATCACGATACTTATTAAAAAGTATATATATAATAACTAATGCAATAATCCCTGCAAATAAAAAATATGAAACCATGTGTAAATTATCTTTCAACAGATCGATATTATTACCTAACACATAACCTAGTAAAGCTAAAATTGTAACCCATATACCAGCACCTAATGCAGTGTAAAATAGGAACTTAAATATATTCATTCTGACAAGTCCTGCAGGTAGTGATATATATTGTCGTATCCCAGGAATTAATCTTCCTGTAAAAATTGTAATCTCTCCATGCTTTTTAAAAAATGCTTCAAATTTTTCAAATCTGCCATCACTCAAAAATAGGTATTTTGAGTATTTTATTATAAATGCCCTACCTAAATATGCAGCTATATAATAATTCACAAGTGCACCAAGTAGCGATCCCAATATCCCACATATCATAACAACGATTAAATTCATCTCACCTTGAGATGCTAAATAGCCAGCTGGTGGAACTATAACTTCACTTGGAAAAGGGATAAATGAACTCTCTATACCCATTAAAAATATTATACCAAGATATCCTAGTTTACCAACTGTTCTAACTACAAAGTTTACGGCTTCTGCGAAAACATCTGTCATGCTCGCAACTAAATCCTTTAAAAAATCCATCGTTTATATACTGCTCTCTTTATGATTAATCACTCAACTAAATCTATTATCATTAACGTAAAACTTTATCATTAACACAAAACTTTATATAATTTTATGTATAAAAATTGAACACAATTTAACCTAATACTCACAACGTAAGTCTCTACAAAAAACACTTGCAACCTAACCTTGTTGTTTGCTAGCCTCAATCAATTCTCTTGCTTGAGAGAGTGATGTTTCACTTTCGCTACCTGTCATCATTATCGCTAAAACCGTCTCTCTATCACTACTATCAAGTTTAACGATTTCAGTAGTAGTAAGCTCTGTATCAGCTTTCTTAACAATATGAAAATGACTATCCGCCATCGCTGCAACAACTGGAAGATGAGTTATAACTATCAACTGTTTTGTGCGACTTAAAGATTTTAATCTCTCTGCAACAGATTTCGCAGCTTTACCACTTATACCTGTATCTATCTCATCAAATAAAAGCGTCTCAACGTGATCGCTATCTGCAAACACTTCTTTCAGTGATAACATAACTCTTGAAATCTCTCCACCTGATGCAACTGATGCTAAAGGTTGTAAATCAAACCCTTTATTGGTAGATATATAAAACTCTGCTGCGACACCACCATTTTTATCTAAATCATCAAGTTCTGTAAATCTAACTTCAAATCGTGATCCGTTAAGTTCTAACTGTTCCAATATAGTTACAATCTTCTCTGATAGATTTTTAGACAACTCATGACGTGAACCATTTAAAATCTCTGCTTTCTCAGAAGCCTCTTTTCTGCATATTGATAACTCTTCAACAAGCTTCTCTTGTATCTCTTTAAAATTATCAATCCTGCTTAACTTCTCTTGTAACTCTTCTCTCTTAACCAGTATAACATCTATATCTTGTGTAGAATATTTTTTGTATAAATTAGCAAGTTTATATTTTCTTTCAATAAGATTATTTAATTCATTTTCAGAATTTTCTTGCTTGTCAAAAACATTTTTAATCAACTGAACTGACTCTTCAATCTGCTCATACGATAACTTAATCATATCCGACGCTTTAGTTAAATCAGGTGATAACTTTTCTACAGCAAATAATGATTTAGATGATTTTGAAAGAAGCTCCATAGCAGAGATCTCTCCCTCTTCTAAAATATCTATAACCGTTGCTGTACACTGTTTTATCTTATCCATCTCTGATAGAAAAGTTATCTCATTATCTATATTAGAGTCTTTACCCTTATCTAGTGATAATAAATCAATCTCATTTATATCAAATTGATATAGATCCTTTAATCGGCTACTTTCATCTAAATCTTTATTAAGTTTTTCTAATTCGTCTTTTTTATTTTTATATGTACGGTATGATGATGCATAATTATTCTTAATATTCATAGGTATAAAGTAATCAATCATACTTAAATGTCGTTTAGGATTAAAGAGAAGTTGATGCTCATGTTGTCCATGAATATCCATTAAGAACTCTGAAACTTCTTTAAGTTTATTAACTGGTGCAACTTTAGAATTGATTAGAACTTTATTCTTTGCATCACTATCTGCAAGTCTCGATAGAACAACTTCATCCTCAATATCAAAAGCAAATTTCAACTCTTCATTAATTGATGGTAAATTAGAAAATGTTGCCTCTACCGATAACGGTAAACTGCTGTCTCTGAGAGTTGCTTTATTGAACCTCTCACCCATCAGAAATTTTAACGCACCAACAAGTACAGATTTTCCTGCACCCGTTTCACCCGTTATAATATTTAAACCAGGTCCAAAATCTAAACTAGCTTTTTTAATCACAGCAAGATTTTCTACTAAAAGATAGGTTAACACAACTCTGTCCCCCAACCTAATTTGTTTTTTAATACAGAGTAAAATGATTTATCTCTACTCGTAACTATCTGGGCAGGTTTAGGCGATCGTCTAATCGTAACAACATCACCGATATTTAAAGAATTTATCACCTGACCATCATGCGTAACAGACGCCTCAGATTTTGAAATATCAACTGAGAATTTAATAGATATTTTTAACTCGCTATCTGCTGGAATAACAATCGGACGAATATATAATGTGTGTGGACAGATAGGCACTATCAATATAACATTCAACTTAGGGTGTATAATAGGCCCGCCTGATGATAACGCATAACCTGTCGATCCTGTCGGAGTTGACACAATTAATCCATCTGCTCTAAACCGATTAATCATCTCTAAATCATTCTCAACAGTGATTTCTAGTATCTTAGAGGTAATAGCTTTATTTATAACAATTTCGTTTAACGCATTAAAACCTGTTACAAAATTATCACCATTATATATCTTGCTCTCAAGTCGCATTCTCTCTCTTATAATCAATTTATCGTTTATTGCATCATCAATATAATTCTCTAAATCATCTAATTGAAGCTCCATAATAAATCCAACTCTACCTAAATTAAAAGGTAGTATAGGAACATCTATCTCAACAAACAATTGTAACGCATGTAAAAGAGTACCATCGCCTCCTAACACAATTACAAATTTAGACTCACGACGCATCTCTTCTATAGTTGAAAAATTGATATCTATATTGTAAGATTTTGCATTATCTTCTAACATCAATGGCTGAATATTTTTAGACAAAAGTAAAGAGATAACTTTGCAAGCTATACCCTCTATACGATCATCTGATAATTTTACGACAACTGAAACTTTAACCATAATAAGAACATCCTATTAATAACACTCAAATATTTATACTCAATACCAATACTTAAACATTGTGATTATAACTAAAAATAGAGATATATTCAATGTTTCCTTTTCTCCCCTTAATAGGAGATTCATAAATATCTATTTTTTCAAAATTGTGCTCAACTGCAAACTCTTCAATCTCACTTATAACCCTAAGACGAACAGACGCATCTTTGACAATTCCACCCTTCATAACTTCATCTTGTTTTGCTTCAAATTGAGGCTTGATTAAGGCAACATAAATTGATCCATTTTTACAAAACTCGACAGCCTTTGGAATAATTTTTTTGAGAGAAATAAATGATAAGTCCGATAATAAAATATCAACCTTCTCACCTATCTGATTGAAATCTATATACCGAAAATTAATCCCTTCTAATAAATTAACTTTAAGATTATTCTTCAACCTCTCATGAATTAAATTTACACCAACATCAACAGCATAAACTTTACTCGCATTATTTCTGATAGCAACTTCTGTAAATCCACCTGTTGAACAACCGATATCTAAAACTACCTTGTTAGTAAAATCCACGATCTTTTTATCAACAACAGACTGAAGCTTTAAAGCACCCCTGCTCACATAATCATGCTCTTGCTTGAGCCTTATATCTGAGTCAACCTTTACCATTGTGCCTGCTTTATTAACTAAGATATCGTCAACTAATACAATGTCTTGAATAAGATAACTTCTTGCAATCTTAATATCTGTCGCAAACCCTCGTGATAATAAAAGTGAATCTATACGTTCTTTACTCATAATAATTTAGAAATTTTCTTAAATATTTTATCAGCAGTTAAATCATAATCATCTCTAAGTGATTTTATATCTCCCTGCTCTACAAAACAATTAAGCCCAAACTTTTCTACAGGTATAAATAACTTAGCCTCTTGTAAAACAGATTGAACCATCTCACCTAATCCACCAGATATAATATTCTCTTCAATAGTGATTATAAGTGTTTTATCTTTTAACTCATCAACGAACGTTTTAGCCTCAAATGGTTTAAGAAACCTTACGTTTATCAAAGAGATAGAGTGCCCTTTTTCAAGTAACATTTTATATACTTTATAAGCTTCATCGAACATATATCCATTAGATATAATTGCAATACCCTTCCCTTTGAAAACAATTTCAGGAACGCCTAACTCTACCTCTTGATTTGTAAGTTCGGGATATATATTAACATTTCCTCTAGGATATCTTATAGCAACTGGAGAGTTTAATGATAGAGATAATTTCAACATCTGTTCAAGTTCAAAACTATCTTTTGGAAGCATAACAATTATGTTAGGGATTGCTCTTAGAAAAGTTAAATCAAAAACTCCGTGATGCGTAGGACCATCAGCTCCGACTAATCCTGATCTATCTATACAAAAAGTAACTGGTAAATTAGATATAGCCACGTCATGAATAATCTGATCGTAAGCACGTTGAAGAAAAGTTGAATAGACTGCAAAAAATGGACGCATACCGAACGTTGCAAGTCCTGCTGAAAAAGCTACTGCATGTTGTTCGGCTATACCTACATCAAAAAATCTATCTGCGTAAAGATTAGAAAAACCTCTAAGCCCTGTTCCATCTTTCATAGCAGCAGTTATTGCAACAACCCTACTATCTTCTTTTGCAAGTGTGCATAAATTTCTGCCGAAACAATCTGACCATGACTCATTGTTGCTTGACGAACCATTAAGTTCCCCTGTTTCAACATTGAATGACGATACACCATGATAGATATCTGGCTTATTTTCAGCTGGTAAATATCCTCTACCTTTCTGAGTTATAACATGTATGATAACTGGTTTGACCTGTAAACAAGCATTGCTTAACGCTTGTTCAATATCTGCTATTTTATGTCCATTTATAGGACCTATATATTTAATTCCAAGATTTTCAAAAATTGTTCCAGGGATAAAAAAGGATACTAATGATGCCTCGATTTTTTTTATAAATTTTATAAATTTATCGCCAAGAGGAGCATCTTCTAACATGTGTTTTAAATCTTGTTTAAACTTTGTTACAAACTCGCCTGATAAAGATTTTGATAGATAAGTTGAGAACGCTCCAACATTTTTATCAATACTCATCTCGTTATCGTTGAGTACGATTATTAGATTTTTCTTGAGCGATCCAGCATTATTTAAACCTTCAAATGCTAAACCACCACCTAAAGCTCCGTCACCTATTACAGCAACTGTTTTAGACTCTTTACCAGCAATCTCGTTGCCCACTTTTATTCCAAGTCCAACCGATACTGAGGTGCTTGTGTGTCCTGATATAGCTGTGTCGTATTCACTTTCTGTTGGTGCACAGAAACCTGATATTCCTTTATATTGACGTAGAGTAGAAAATCTTTCACGTCTACCTGTTAATATTTTATAAGCGTATGATTGATGCCCAACGTCCCAAACTATTTTATCTTTAGGCAAATCTAGTGAACGCAACAACGCAATTGTTAATTCAACAACTCCTAAACTTGGAGCTAAATGTCCACCAGTTTTTGATACTGTTGTAATTATCTCGTCTCTAAGCTCTGTTGCTAAAACAGTTAAATCAGCATCACTTAGTTTTTTTATATCGTTAGGAGTTGATATACTATCTAATATCAACTTCTTGTTTGATTTTTTTTCACTCATGCTTACTAAAACCTTCTCAATACTTTTTCAATATTTATCTCTTTTATTAGAGGAATACTATCATGTCGTAATTTAGTCAACTATTGTTACACTTTTAATGATGTAACTTAATCAACTATCGCAACTTAGTTAACAGTTGTAACTTGGTTAACTATCGCAACTTGGCTAACTATCGCAACTTGGCTAACTATCGCAACTTGGCTAACAGTTGTAACTTTATCAACTATCACAACTTGGCTAACTATTGCAACTTTATCAACTATCGTAACTTGGCTATTTTTTACAACATAGGAACACTATAGTAACACTTGTAAAATGCAACTTAGTCAATAGTTACAACTAACTCTCTA
>CAMQYB010000070.1 GCA_947039055.1 uncultured Deferribacteraceae bacterium | reverse complement strand
ACTCGGATTGCTATACTCTACTAATTCAAACCTTTTGTCAAGAAAAAATAAATAATAATTTGTAAATACAATTAAAATGATCTTAAATTATTAAATATTTTGACATTTATATAACTGAATATATCTTTCCATATCTCATAAATTACTAATAACAATAGAGATTTAAAATAAATACTACCACTTTCAAACAACTCCAGTATCAATAAAAATATTTTCATATTTTTTAAAATGTTTATTCAACTTATATATATATATTCTAATTTTCTAAAATATTTGATGTAAATACATTAAAAAATAATCTAATCTATTGCTTTAAATAATATACCTATCATCATAAAATAACTTATTTACTTAACTAAATATAAATTTATTTTATAAAAAAATTATATTATATTTATCAATAAAAATAAATATAATCAAAAATATTATAATCTTCGCAACTATATAATTTAAACTCTTATCTAAATTGTTGCTTAAAAATTTTCGTAATTCATCATAATACAAAATAATTGAACTTACTAATCATAACTATTATCATCTCCTATATAGTGATAACGGTTTACTTTTTGAATATATTATAATGTCTCAACTAAATTATACTATCTCTAAAACAGTATACGTTTTATATTTACAAAGTTTATTTCTATAACTATACTGATTTTCAAACTATTACTAAGGTGATTTCTAAATGATAAAATTTCTTATTCTTAATCTTTTTCTTGCAACTTATATATCCTTCAACGTATACAAATATCTACTGCCGAACATTGCAAGTTATATTACTATACCGATTACTCTTATAATAGTTGAATCTTTTTTGATACTTAGAGTTCTTGAATATAAATTTAATATTGAAGCTCCTGCATATCTGCTCTCTATATCATATCATATTATGGGGATCACATTTATACTGTTTATGGTGTTCATTGTTGTAAATATATTAACACTCCTACATATACCTAATAGAACTCCACTTAAAACTCCATATATAATAATCATCGCCACAACCATCGTATATATATATGGATACATTAACAGTATGACACCGATTATTAAAGAGTACACTGTGTACACCGATAAAAATATCCCTAGAAATCTCCAAATAGTTTTAATAGCTGATATGCATGTTGATAGAACTACATCTTTAGAACGATTGAATATGTATGTTGATAAGATTAATGCGATAGATGCTGATTTCGCAATCTTCGCTGGAGATATAATAGACTCAAATGTAGTTGATATGACAAAAGAGAGAATTGATGTATTAAGAAATATTAATATGCCGATTTACGCTGCACTTGGAAATCATGATTACTACGCTGGGCTTAAAAATATCGTTGTGCCAAAACTTCAAGATAGCGATTTGATTATGCTTGTTGATGAAGTATCTACGATCGACAACTTATCTGTTAATATCATCGGTAGAGATTTAGATATACCTTTCTCTATATCAAAAGTTGAATCTAAAATTAATAGAGATAATTTAACCGATTTAGTAAAAGATATTGATGAGAAATATCTATCAATAGTTATAGATCATATACCAACTGATGAAAGTATTGAGTCTGCTAAAAATAGTAATATAGATCTTCTACTATCTGGACACACCCATGCTGGACAACTGTTTCCTATTAATCTGATCGTAAAATATATGTATCAGAACGATTACGGAGTGAAAGAGTATGAGAACACTACTCAAGTTGTTACAAGTGGAATATATCTATGGGGTTTAAGATTGAGGATTGCTACTAAAGCTGAAATCGTGGTTATTAATGTTGTGAAAAACGATAATGAAACTGAATAGTAATTAATTATGTAAATCGTTTAGTATAGTCTTTGTTGATATAATGATGTGAACAGAAAAACATAAAAGAAAGCACGGCTATACAAACGATATATACAGCGTGACTGTATAGCTTGAACAGAAAACCATAAATGAATGCACAGCTATGTAAACAATATATATAGAATGACTGTATAGCTTGAACAGATAACCATCGTCGTAAGTAGTAAAATTAACTACCTACGAAATCTACAAATTTAACTGGTACACCTTTCTCTTCAATAATTACGCCGTCTTTCTTGATATAACACATTAAGCTATCATTAAGCGGTATTAAAAACCGTCCGTTATCTGATAACTGTGCAACTAAATTATCTGGGATTTTTGTAGCTCCAGCTGATGCAACTATCTTATCATATGGTGCATGATCTTCCCAACCAAACGCTCCATCACCTAATAAAAAATGTACATTTGATATGCTCATTCTTCTCAACAACTTTCTTGCTGAATTTAATAGTGGTGCTATACGTTCAACCGAATATACGTTCTTACACATCTTAGATAGTAAAGCTGCTAAATATCCTGATCCTGAACCGATCTCTAAAATAGTATCTGTCTCTTTAATATCCAACTTCTTTAACATATGTGCTAATAACGACGGTTGCGATATCGTTTGTCCTTGTCCTATCGGTAACGATATATCATCATACGCTTGATGTCTTGACGCTTCTGGTATAAAAACAGCCCTTGGAATAACTTCAAATGCATTAATTATTCTCATATCTCCACCTGCTGCTTTACGTATTATATCATCTATAAAATATTTAGGAGATTTTACATCAAAATTAAAATTATCCATCTACCACCTGAGTTCCTATACCTGAGTCTGTAAAAATTTCTAAAAGTACCGAATGTAACACTCGTCCATCTATTATATGTGCCTTAGTTACGCCTGCTTTTATAGCCGATGCTGCACACTCAACTTTTGGGATCATGCCACCTGTTAATGTGCCGTCTGTACGCAATCTATCTACATCCGATAATTTAATAGTTGAAATTCTGTCACCTGATTTATCCTTAACGCCATCTACATCTGTTAACAGTATCAACTTCTCTGCCTTTAACGCTGATGCAATAGCTCCTGCTGCTATATCTGCATTAATATTAAATGGTGTAAAATCTTCTCCCACTCCGATCGGTGCTATAACTGGGATAAATTTCTCTGCTATATGATTGATAACTTCTGTGTTGATACTTTTTATATCGCCTACTAATCCGATATCAACTTTCTTGCCGTTCTCATCTAAATATAATTTATCTGCAACAATTAAATTAGCGTCTCTACCTGATAATCCTAACGCTGATCCGCCTGCTTTATTTATTAACGATACGATATTTTTATTAATTTTACCTGATAAAACCATCTCAATTATCTCAATAGAGTCAGAGTCCGTTACACGCATTCCACTTTTGAACTCTGATTTAATAGATAATCTATCTAACATCTCTCCGATCTGAGGACCACCGCCGTGAACGATAATAACTTTTATACCAACATAATGTAATAAAGTTATATCTTGTGCAAAACTATACTGATAATCACTATCTTCCATAGCGTGACCACCATATTTTACAACAAACGTTTTGCCAGAAAATCTATTTATATACGGTAGACTCTCTACTAATATCGACGCTTTATCAATTATATTTTTCATACACAAAACACCTTTTAAATAAATCTATATATTCTACAATTCTACTTTTCTATTTTTCAACTTAATATACGATAGTTAATATACTTCGGATATTTTTCTAAAATAATAACAATATCTCTATACCGTTATCTATTTTAGATATCTCAAGCTGTCCCATGTGACGCTCGATAACCTGTTTTGCAATAACTATTCCCCAGTAATCAAAACTTTGGATATGTATGCTATGATCCCAAGGCTCTAAGATCGTATTTAGAACTTGATCAGCAATCTCAACTCCTAACACCGATATAGTTAATGAAAACCTGTTATTCAGAACTCTTGATGTTACATGAAACGATAGAGGAACATCATCTGAAAAAAACCTGATATTATCTTTTATTATGTAACATAACGATAATTTTAAAAATTGTAGATTACCCATTATCGTATAATTATCCGATGCTGTAAAATCATACGCCATATCATACATATCTGTAAATCTATATAGCTGTGCTGAAAAATCTTTATCAATATTTTTATCAGCTATTGCCATAACTAACTCTTTATAAAATTTTGAAAGGTTAACTTCATTATTTAACTTAAATGATAATGAGTGTGTATAATCGCTATAACTTAAAACTACCTCTTCAATTAGTTGAAGCTTACTCTCGATTATTTTCCACATATTTGACATATACGGATCGGTATCTGTTCTTGACTTAACTTGACGAATAAATCCACCAGCTGCCGTTAATGCGTTCATAATATTATGTGATATATGTCTTGAGAACCCTGAAACTAAAGCTTGTTCTTCATGTTTTCTGATATTTTCTGAACTTCTTACCTTATCTATCATAGAATCAAAAACTATCTCGTAATGATCTTCATCCTCTTTAAATGATATAACTTTACCCTCTATTACTAAAGTGATATCGTTATCTAATATTATGCTACCAACAAAATCTTTCATCTTCATAAACGAACTGCTCTCTATAAAAGATCGTAATGTGGCAATTAATTTAGGATCTAACATCTCAAAAAAATTCTTGATTAGTCCTTGTGTACCATCTCGTCTTAAATCATTAAAATGTCTATTAGAGTAAAGGATCTCTCCAACTCTATTAATACATAATACTGAAAAACCTACATTGTTGATGATACTTTCATACTTAGATAGTTTGCTCGATAATAGTAACGCATCACTACTCTCTAAATTCTTATTGTTTAATTTCTTACACATATCCATAGTGCTTAAATATGACATAATCATACTATCAATCAATAACAGTATGGTCTCAACATCTAAAGAGATATCAATAAATAATGTATTATCAGCTTTTTGTTTGTTAGATATGTTGATATATAATATATCATCAGGAAGTTTAATCTCGTTTTCAGAGATAACTATATTTACATCAATAAGATTGTTCGATACCTTATATTTCAACGCTACTCTTCTAGAAATATCTGGTTTGGACGGTGTATCAATAAATAAGATAAAGTCCATGAAGCTCTCTCTCTTTTTACGGGTAGTACAACTCTACCATTTTTTTTAATATACAACTATTAATAAAGACACTAAAACCAATATTCGATTTTAACACTCTTTTCTAATAATCGCTAAATTTCACGTTGTAGTTATCGTATTGATTTTAGAGTAAGATAACACTAATATCTGTAGGATAACATTTTAATAGAACATAAATCAAGTAATTTACAGTTTTTCAATATAAAACCGTTTAATCATATATAAATTATACCACTCTCAAGGTATATAGATATTTATTTTATTGGCAAACAATGAAATATTGGTATACTATAAATTGATTAATATATGAAGGAGTAACCGTTGTTATATTATATGAAATCTTTCGGTTGCAAAGTTAACATCGCCGAAGAAGAACTTATTATGTCTAAATTGCTATCTAATGGATTTACTCAAACATCTAATCTTGAACTTGCTGAAATTCTGATAATTAACTCTTGTGCTGTAACTGAAACTGCTGCAAAAAAAGTTGAAGATTATATTAAAAAAAGTAAAGAGAAATTGCCTCATCTAAAAATCGTTATGACTGGATGTTTAGCTAACGATAAAATTCTTAAATCTACTGATAATATTGATCTAGTTGTGGATAACTTCTCTAAAGAATTAATCGTTGAAAATATTATTACATATCTTGGTTGTAACACAGAAAATATCGTCAAAATTTTAGATGATAAATCTATATTCACAGGCATAGTTGATAGTGATGAAAGCAAACGTACTAGAAATTATTTTAAAATACAAGATGGCTGTGATGCAAAATGTAGCTACTGTATTATTCCAACTCTTAGAGGACGATCTAAATCTCTTGATATAAATCTATCTGTTGAAAGTTTTACGAACGCCGTTAATAGTGGCTATAAAGAGATCGTGCTTGTTGGCATACATATCGGATTATACGGTAAAGAACACGGATACAATTTTACTGAACTCGTTAAACGACTAATAAAAGTTAAAGGTGATTTTCGTATACGCTTCTCATCTTTAGAAGTTAATGAAATTGATGATGAACTGATAAATATAATGAAAGATAACCCTGATAAAATATCTGCTCATCTACATATTCCTCTACAATCTGGAAGTGATAATATCTTAAAACTTATGAATAGATTTTATCTAAAAGATGAGTATATAAATACAGCTCTAAAAGCTAAAGAACAGATATCTAACTTAACAATCGGATCTGATATTATAGTCGGGTTTCCATCTGAAACAGATGATGATTTTAATGATACAATTCAAACTCTTTCAACTGCCACAACTGATTTTTTTCATATATTTCAATACTCTGACAGAACAGGAACTAAAGCTTCTAGCATGGATAATAAAATTGATCCTACCTTAAAAAAGAAGAGAATGAAAATATTGCAAGAGTTAGCATCTAAAAGATATCAAGATCTAGTTGATATTAGTATCGGTAAAACTTTTAGAGTATTAACTGAGAAAGGTGATAAAGGACATACTGATAATTATCTAAATATCAACCTTAATAATAATACTACTATAAATATTAAACCGAATAAATTTCATAATGTTGTAATTACGGAATTTAAAGATAATAAATTATACGGGGATATTATCCCTCACTAGGTGTTTTATATGAATAAAAAAAATCTTGAAAAAAGTAGAACAGTTTTAGCAGTTGATATAGGTGGGACAAATATTAAAACAGCTCTCATCGACTCTGATTACAATATTATTGATGAGCGTAAATCAAAAACTCCTACAACTTATGAAGAGTTAATTAGTTATATATCATCGCTCTATAATTCTGATATTGAAGCTTTATCTGTGGCTATTCCTGGTGGATATAATTACAATAAAAACATTATCTTTGCTCCGAACCTTACTACTCTAAACAGTAAAAATATCTTAAATGATCTGAAAGGTAGATTTAAAGACATACCTATACTTATTGAAAATGATGCAAATCTTGCAGCACTTGGAGAGTATCATTATATCGAAAAAGCAGAGATAAATAATATGATACTTTTAACACTTGGAACAGGTGTTGGTGGTGGTGTAATTATTAATGGTAACCTTCATAAATCTCATACATCAACGTTTGAGATCGGACATATTATATCTGTTGATAACGGTAGAAAATGTGGATGTGGTAGATACGGTTGTTTAGATGAATACGCTAACTCATCTGCACTTACTTTAACATATGATGAGTTATCAAACACACAGTCTAATCTATCGCCTATTAAAATAGGAGAACTAGTTGATGAAGGGGATACTGTCGCTAAAGAAACATTTTCTATATACTCTAAACATCTTGCAAAAGCTATAACCGATCTGATTAATATCTTTGTTCCTGATAAAGTTAAATTGGGTGGTGGATTATCAGAGTTATCTAAATATTATTTAGATGATACTATAAAAATTATCAACAACGATATCTTTCCTCTATATAAAGATTTAACTACTGTTGAAGTTGCGTCACTTAAAAATAAAGCAGGTGTGATCGGTGCTGCCGTAAACTATTTCAAAGGTAATTAATAAAAGAGAACTAATAAAGGGTTTCAATTTATATAGTTATCTGTATAATAAGCACTCATATTTATAAGGGGTTGGTTATCAATTCGTTCTTATGTAATAAAATAAAGGTAGTGAAAAATGACGTATCTATATCTTCTTATCGGCTTATCAATGCTTGTAGGTGGAGGCACACTTCTTGTTAACGGTTCAACAGCTGTTGCCTACAAACTGAATGTTTCTAAAATAATAATATCAATTGTGATTGTTGGATTTGGGACATCTACTCCTGAACTTGTTACAACTCTTAAAGCATCTATACTTAATTCACCAGGGATCGCAATCGGAAATGTTGTTGGAAGCAATATCGCAAATATACTTCTAGTTCTTGGTATTGCAGCATCAATACTGCCTATTAATCAATTGAGAAAAACATATCGACGTGATTCTTTAATGCTTATTATATCACTACTGCTTGTTGCAGTTGCAGCATGGTTTGGACATGTTAATCTGCCGATAGGAATTATATTCATCACATCATTAATAATATTTATCGTGTACTCATATAAAGAAGATAGAAAAACTTTTAGTGCTGTAAAAGATACAACTAATTCTGTCGAAAC
>CAMQYB010000069.1 GCA_947039055.1 uncultured Deferribacteraceae bacterium | reverse complement strand
TTATCACACACAAGTTGCAAATGTTTTATCACATGCAAGTTACAAATATTTTAACGCACGCAAATTGCGAATGTTTCATCAAATACAAGTTACAAATATTTTAACGCACACAAGTTGCAAATGTTTCATCACATGCAAGTTACAAATATTTTATCACATGCAAGTTACAAATATTTTATCACTCACAAGTTGCAAGTATATTTTAACACACGCAAGTTGCAGATGTTTTATCACACACAAGTTGCAAATCTTTTTATCACTCACAAGTTGCAAATGTTTTATTACACCCAAATTGCAAGTATTATTGAACACGCTCAAATTACTCTTTGGTACTCTTTTTTCTTTTAGAAACTTTTTGTTTAACTTTACTATTTTCTATCATCGTTGATGTAAATATATAAGTTGATATCAGTAAAAGTATTACTATAAATATAATCATATTAAATCCTCATTAGTCTTAATGCATTTAGTAGTGCAAGCAGAGTTACGCCAACATCTCCGAACACAGCCATATAAATTGACGCAAATCCTAGCAATCCTAGAACGATAATTAGCAGTTTTATTCCGAGTGCAAATACGATATTTTCGATAATTATCTTTCTGCTCTTTTTGGCTAATTTTAGCGTAGTAGATATCGAGTTAATCGATGGGTTCATAAATATAACATCAGCACTTTCAAGTGCAATATCAGATGAAACATCAGCTATCGACATTCCTATATCAGACAGTGCGATCACAGGTGCGTCGTTTATTCCGTCACCGATATATATACTCATACCTTTAGTTTTAGCCATCTCTTCTTTAAATATAGTAGCTTTTTCATCAGGCAGAAGTTCACCGAAGAATTTTTTTATACCAAGTTTATTAGCGATAGATTCAACAATAGCTTTTTTATCACCAGATAAAATCAAGAAATTATCAATACCCATTTTTCTTATATTTTCTACCGCTTGTTCAGAGTCATCACGAAGATTATCTCTTAAAACTATTTTACCAATATACGCTTTATCCATTGCAAAATAAACAATTGTTTCCGTATCTTCAAGTTTATCACTATCAGGCACATCAATATTATTTTTAGTCAGAAGTTTTAGAGTACCTGCAACAACCTTTTTCTTTTCAAGCAGAAGCTCAACACCGCTACCTGCGATCTCTGTATATTTGCCTATCATATCATAATCAATATCCATTTTAATAGATCTAAAAATAGATTTAGAAATAGGGTGGTTAGATTTTGCCATAGAATATTTTGCAACTTTATTTAACAGTTCGTAGTCGTTCGTTTTTATATCCACAATATCAAAAGTACCGTTAGTTAAAGTCCCAGTTTTATCAAAAGCGATTAATGATACTTTCGTCAATGCTTCAAGATAGTTTGCACCTTTAATAAGTACACCAGCTTTAGTAGCAGCACCGATCGATACAAAATAACCCATAGGAATAGATATCACTAACGCACAAGGACAAGATACAACAAGCACAACTAATGCACGATAGATCCAAGTGTTCAGATCACCAAGCGAGAAAAGTTGAGAAACAACGACTATTAATATAGCGAAAATAAATACTGCTGGAGTATAATATCTTGCAAAAACTCTAATAAATTTTTCAGTAGTTGCTTTATTTTCTTTAGCAGACTCAACAAGATTTATAATCTTAGCGATGTGAGAATCAGAGTAAATTTTTAAAACTCTAGCCTTAATACTAGTAGTTAGATTTATACTTCCTGCAAGCATTTCATCATCTAGTTTAACATATTTAGGTATAGATTCACCAGTTAAAGATTTCATATCAAGCGTTGTCTCACCGTCAATAACGATAGAGTCAAGTGGCACTTTTTCACCAACAGCGATCTCAATAATATCACCAACTTCAACATCTTCAGCTTTAACTGATATCGGTTTATTGTTCACAATTTTTATAACATAATCAACTTTAAACCTTAGTAGTGACTCAATTGATCTTCTTGATTTTGAAACAGCCCAATCTTCTAAAAACATTCCTACTCTATAAAATAATATAATAGCAGCAGCTTCACTATATTGTCCGATGATGATCGCTATGATCGTTACGGAAGTCATCAGAAAATTTTCAGTAAATATGATTTTCTTTCTCAAATCTTGAAAGGTGTATTTAAATATCGGATACCCAGAAAAAAGATATACCAACAACATGATTGCGATACCAGAGTGATATAAAATTAAATTATCCTCTAACACGTAATAAAATACGTTAGCTATAAGAAATGTAGATATATATATAATTAAAATCGTAAACTCTTTTTTAACTTTAAAACTATTATTATCTCCATGATTATGTCCATGGCTATCGTGTTCGGTAGTTTGAATTCCACAACCATCAGATGAATTACAGCAGCGATTACTCATATTTGTCCTCCTTAATATGTTCTATTCCAACGCTTAGAATTTTATGTATATGACAATCATCAAGCGAGTAAAAAACTTGTTTTCCCTCTTGCCTGCACTTGACAACTTTAACTTCTCTTAATAATTTTAACTGTTGCGATACAGTCGATTGCTTCATGTTAAGTGTAGCCATAATATCGCACACACATAACTCAGAAACATCTAACGCCATCAATATCTTAAGCCTTGTACTATCACCAAAGATTTTGAAGAATACAGCAAGTCTAGATGTTACCGTATCAGAGAAAAGATTTTTACGAGCCTTATCAACTTTCTCTTTATCAACGATTTTCTCCGAGCAAATAAGTTCGTTATTGTCCATATCCACCTCCAAAGTGATAATAGATGTTACTCTATTACGATCTTGATTTGATAGTAATAGATACTACATATCATTACTTAATGATATGTTATTTCATTTTTTTGATTTAATGTCAACACTTTTATTGATAAATATATTGACTCTTTTGTAAATTAATTTATTGCAAAAGTGAACTAACATCTATAGTATATGTCTTACACGATATGAAATCGTGAGTAAATAGGATATTCCCTAAGAGTTTTCTTAGATAATTAATATATTATTTATTTATTAAGTTAGAGGTGGAGAATGGGATTGTCGGGCAATATTTTTCAAGTTATTGTTCTTCTTTTATCAGCAGTATCAGCAGGTATGTTTATTTACTCTTACAAAGAGAGATCAGAATATTATATGAAGCTAGGCATAAATATTCTTAAAGCAAGCATAGTAAGTGTTACAATAGCATCAATAATTTTGATTGTAGCATTAGTTATATCAGATTTTTCAATAGAATATGTAGCAAGGTACACAGATTTATCTTTACCGTTGTTCTATAAAATTTCAGGCTTATGGGCAGGACAAGCTGGATCGTTGTTATTTTGGTTACTTCTAATCGGATTATTCACATACATTGAAATTATAAGATTAAAGAAACAGTCGTTAGAGTATAAATCTGTAGTTTTTGCAGTTTTATCATTATCTATGGTATTTTTCGGATTTCTATGTGTTTTTGAACAAAATCCATTTAAGATGTTAGATTTCATTCCACGTAATGGACAAGGGTTAAATCCTATGCTTCAGAACCCAGGGATGGTTATTCATCCACCTACTCTATATATAGGGTATGTTGGATTTAACATAGTTATAGCACATGCATTTGCAGCACTTATAACTAATGATTTTTCAAACACATGGATTAAGTTGGCACGAGCATGGACGATCATCACATGGATATTTTTAACATTAGGTATCGTAATTGGTGGCTGGTGGGCGTATGTTGAGCTAGGTTGGGGTGGTTATTGGGCATGGGATCCAGTTGAGAACGCATCATTACTTCCATGGTTAACGGCTACGGCATTTATTCATACATCGATGATTTATTCAGCAAAAGGCAGATTAAAGGCGTGGGGCTTTATTCTTGCATTGATAACATTTGAGTTGACTATATTTGGAACATTTATAACAAGATCGGGTGTGATTGAGTCTGTACATAGTTTCTCAAAAGATAGTATCGGAAATTTTTTCCTTATTTTTATGGGACTTTCATCAATTATATTTATATATTTATTATATAGACACAGAAGAATTCTTGCAGATGAAGCAGAGTTCAAATATTTTTCAAGAGAAGGCGTATTTTTTATAGCTAACTGGTTATTTTTAGCGACTACATTTGTTGTTCTTTTTGGAACGGTATTGCCTTGGTTTTCTGAGATGTTTACAGGAAGTAAAAGTACAGTTGAGTTAAGTTATTTCAACAGGGTATCGCTACCATTTTTCTCAGCTATCATATTGCTTTCAGGTGTTGGTTTATTAATCAAGTTTGGTAACCATACAGTAAGTTCGTTTCTGAAGGTATTAATTATCCCTACAGTTGCGATGGTTGTTGCGATGGCTGTATTTGTTGGATTAGGTTATACAATTCCATCAAGTGTTATATTGATAGGTTTTATGGCGTTTAGTTTAACAGCACTTATAATTCGTAAGTGGCAGTTATTTAAAGGTTCTTCAAGTATATTGTCGGTGTTAAAGTATAAGAACACAGCATTAAGTGCAGTTATCATACATTTTGGTGTTATATTAATGGCGTTTGGTGTGACTATGTCAGCGTTCTATAATAAAGAAACTGATGAAGTTGTTATACAGGATTCTACGTTACAGGTAGATCAGTACGAGTTAAAGATCGGTAAGATCGTTGAAAAGAGATACGACAACTTTAATGCTTTCTATCTTGAGATAGAGGTTTTAGAGGACGGCAAATTTGTATCATACGCATACCCAGAGATGCGTTTATATGATAGTAGACCAGAGCAATATTTTGCTGAGGTATCATATTACTCTATGGTAAAAGGCGATCTATACTTTATTCTATCTGGCTTTGATTTAGAGAAGAGTGAAGCACGTATACAGATCATTTTCCAACCGTTCATAGGATTTATGTGGGTCGGTTGTGCAGTTATGTCGTTAGGTGGTTTCTATACACTTATGCGTTTTAGAAAGAAGGGCGATATTAAGGGTAGTGAGAAAACATTAGAGTAATATTTAGATTATTTACGTTATAAAAGATAGGTAATATTTATACTTATATTATGCCACTCTTCAATTATTTTGGAGAGTGGTTTTTTATATGTTAAGAGTTATTATAGTTTAAGAAAATTATCTCTTTTAATTATTATCTTGATGATATATAATCACGAACTGATATTTTAATATTTTAATATTTGGAGTTTGTAATGGATAGGAAAGAAGTTTTAGGTATTGCGAAATTAGCAAGATTGAAATTTGAAGATAAAGAACTTGATTCGATTGAGAAAGATATGGGACAGATTATCGACTGGATAGATATCTTACAACAAGCTGATGTATCATCATTAGATGAGAACGGTACTGATTGCGAGATAGGGTTAAGAGTTCGAGAAGATACTGTAAAGATATCTGGACTTAGTAAAGAGTTAATGAAAAATGCAAAAGAACCGTATGAGTCTTTCTTTACAGTTCCAAAGGTGGTTGATTAATAATGAGTAAATTAACTGATCTAACTATTAAAGAGTTAAATGTCGGATACGATAAAAAAGAGTTTAAAGCGAGCGAAGTAACTGAAGCGTATCTTAAAAACATAGATGCAAGCAGTAACTTGAACGCTTATATAACGGTAACTGCTGACGAGGCGTTAGCTCAATCTAAATTATCAGATGATCGCATATCAAAAGGTAGCAGATTGTCTATGGTTGACGGAGTACCTATCGGTGTTAAAGATCTGTTTTGCACAAAAGATATTAGAACAACTGCTGCGTCACATATATTAGATGATTTTGTACCACCGTATGAATCAACTGTAACATCAAACTTATTAAACGCAGGATCTATATTTTTAGGTAAAACAAATTTAGATGAGTTTGCTATGGGTGGAGCTAATCTAACGAGTTATTTCGGAGAGGCTATAAATCCTATCAAGCGAGCAACGGACGGCAAAGAAGTTGTAACAGGTGGATCATCAGGTGGATCTGCAGCATCGGTTGCAGGTGGGCTTGCAGCTGCGGCACTTGGAACAGATACAGGTGGATCAATCAGACAACCTGCAGCTTTTACAGGTATTGTAGGACTTAAACCAACTTATGGTAGATGTTCAAGATACGGAATAATTGCGTATGCTTCATCGCTAGATCAAGCAGGACCTATGTGTAAAACGGTTGAAGATACGGCTATCATGTTAAACCACATGGCAGGGTTTGATGAGAACGATTCAACATCGGTTGATATTGCAGTGCCTGATTTTACGAAAGGTATTTGTGACGGCGTTAAAGGTATGAAGATCGGAATACCTAAAGAGTTATTAAATGAAAGTATAGATAAAGATATAGAACAATCGTGGAAAGATAAAGCAGTTAGAATATTAAAAGACGCAGGAGCAGAGATCGTAGAGATATCATTACCGAACTTAAAATACGCTCTTGCAACATATTATATTTTAGCACCAGCTGAGGCATCATCTAACCTTGCTAGATACGACGGTGTAAGGTTCGGTTTAAGGGTTGATGGCGACTCACTTGATGATATGTATTTAAACACAAGATCAGCAGGTTTTGGAGAAGAGGTTAAGCGAAGAATAATGGTTGGTACGTATGTTCTATCAGCTGGATATTACGATGCTTACTATCTAAAAGCGTTAAAGGTACAAAAATTAATACGTCAAGATTATCTAAATGCTTTTAAGGGTGTAGATTTAATCATGACACCAACAACTCCTATGCCAGCGTTCACAGTTGAAGAGAGTAAGAATTTTGATCCGATAACTATGTATTTACAAGATATTTTCACAGTTCCAATAAACCTTGCAAAACTACCAGCTATATCAGTTCCTATTGCGTTATCATCAACTGATAAATTACCGCTTGGTATTCAGCTTATAGGTAGAGATTTTGATGAGGCAACAATATTGAAAGCTGGAAAAGTGATAGAAGGGGCTAAATAGTTATGAGTAATGAATATATATTAAAAGGTAAAAATGCAGATTATGAAGTTGTGATCGGACTTGAAGTTCATTGTCAAGTTAGATCAGAGTCTAAACTGTTTTCATCAGCATCAGCATCATCAGGATCAAACCCAAATGAAACGGTATCGTTTGTAGATGCAGGATTTCCAGGTATGCTTCCAGTTGTAAATAAATTCTGTGTAGATCAAGCTGTTAAGACTGGATTAGGGATAAATGCTAAGATTAATAATAGATCTGAGTTTGCTAGAAAAAATTATTTCTATGCAGATCTACCACAAGGATATCAGATAAGCCAGTTCGATAAACCGATCGTAGGCGAGGGATATTTAGATATTAAATTAGAAGATGGATCGACTAAAAGAATAGGTGTTGAAAGATTACATTTAGAGCAAGATGCAGGAAAATCTATTCATGATTTATTACCAAGTAAATCGTGTATAGATCTTAATAGATCAGGTGTGGCACTTATGGAGATCGTATCAAAACCAGATATGCGATCACCTTATGAGGCAGGAGAGTATCTAACTAAACTTAGAAAGATCGTTAGAACTCTTGATACTTGTGATGGCAATATGGATGAAGGTTCTATGCGTTGCGATGCTAATGTATCGGTTAGACATGTCGGCGAGACTGAACTTAGAACACGTTGTGAGATTAAGAATATTAACTCTATAAGATATATGATGCAGGCTATCGAGTATGAAGCGAAACGTCATATAGAGGTATATGATTCAGGTGGCACGATAGATCAAGAGACAAGATTATTTAACTCTGCAAAGAAGATCACAAGATCTATGAGAGGAAAAGAGAACGCTAATGATTACCGTTACTTTCCGTGTCCAGATTTAGCTTTTCCACTTCTTGTAAGTGATGAGCAGATAAAACTGATTAAAGATAGTATGCCAGAACTTCCTGATGCTAAAGCTGAACGATTTATGAAAGAGTATAAATTGACAGAGGATGAAGCAGAAAGAGTTGCATCAGATAAAGATATCTCTGAATATTTTGAAGAGGCGTTATCTGTTAAAGGAGTTAATCTTAAAAAATTAGTTAATTTCATTGCTGGTGAATTAGCAGCGATGTTGACAGATAAAAAGATTGAAATTAAAGATACAAAAGTTACAGCAAAAAGAATGGGAACATTAGTTGCAAGGTTAGAAGATGATACAATATCTTTACGAACGGTTAAAGATCTAATAATCAAGATAGAAGAAATGGATAAAGATGTTGATCAATTGATTGATGAGTTAGGATTAAAACAGGTAACAGATAATTCAGCTATTGAGTTAGCAGTTGATAAAATTTTACAAGACAACCCGTCAGAAGTTGAAAGATTTAAAGCAGGGGATAAAAAACTGCAAGGATTTTTTGTAGGACAAGTTATGAAAGCAACAGGTGGAAAAGTTAATCCAGCCTCAATCAACAAAGTGCTTGCAGAAAAACTAGGGTA
>CAMQYB010000068.1 GCA_947039055.1 uncultured Deferribacteraceae bacterium | reverse complement strand
AGTAAAGTTAAGTATAACAAATATAAATAAATTATTTATTAAAATTTTGAGAGGTCATATTTTATGAAAACTGGATTTACGTTAATCGAGCTTATGGTTGTTTTAGTTATTTTAGGTCTTCTTGCAACATTTATAGGGCCTGCTATTTTAGGTAAACCTGATGAAGCTAGAGTTATTAAAACTAAAAATGATATGTCTGCTATTGAGACTGCATTAAAGATGTATAAAGTTGATAACAGTCTATACCCTTCAACGGAGCAAGGTTTAGGTGCACTTATTGAGAAACCAACAATTGATCCTGTTCCTAGAAACTGGAACTCATCTGGATATATGGATCTAACCGATCTACCTGTTGATCCTTGGGGTATGACATTTCTTTATCGTTCTCCAACTGATGTTGAAGATAGAGATTATGAAATTATATCGTACGGGGCTGATGGCAAAGAAGGTGGTACTGGAGTTAGTGCTGATATTAAAAGTTTTGAAATAAAATAAACAAATATGGAATTAATTAGAGATGAGTGGTCTAAATCAGACTACTCTGATTTTAAAAACTTTTTAAAAACTTATGAAGATATAGAGTATAAAAAGTTTCACTCATCTCTAGTTCCTAATATTAGTTCGTTTATCGGCATTAGACTACCTATACTTAGGGATATCTCTAAGCAGATATTGAAAGGCAATTATCAATCATTCTTACTACAATCAAAATCAGATATTTATGAAGAAAAAATGATAGAAGGGTTAGTTATAGCTGGAATAAAAGATAGCTTTATAAACATACTTCCAAAATTTAGTGAGTATGTTACAACTATAGATAATTGGGCTACATGTGATACCATATCTACATCAATGAAAGTTATAAGAAAAAACAGAACGATAGCTTATGAATATATTAAGCAACTACTTAAGAGTGATAAAGAGTATGAATTAAGAACTGCATTTATACTGCTACTATCACACTATATTGTAGATGAATATATTGAAGCTATCTTTTTACATTGCGATACAGTTAAAAATGATGAATACTATCTTAGAATGGCTGTGGCTTGGCTACTTGCTACTGTATATGCAAAATACCCTAACGAGTGTATGGCGTATTTGAAAATATGTGATCTTGATGATTGGACGTTTAATAAAACTATACAAAAATGTTTAGAGTCAAGACGTGTGTCGATTGCAGATAAAGTGTTGTTAAAAAATATGAAAAGAAAAATAGTTAAAATATAAAAGTTAGATAAACGATTATACACAGCACAATCTCATAGTAGATTTGTGAGCATACTAAATTTAATAAGTGTTTAGATTATACACCGTAAAATCTCTTAATAAATTATATAATCATACTAAAATTTCATAAACGATCATAAATTATATACCTTTAGGAAACTTTACAACAATTGAATTATTACTATTTTTTTAATTGATAGGAAAAAAAGAAATTACACATAACATTAATAACAGTAAATTAATATTTGAAAGAAATAAAAACGGCTTTACAATTGTTGAGCTGATGGTTGTGATGCTCATAATCGGACTTGGATTAATGAGTTTTACACCTAAACTCTTAACGCCAACATCGCTTGCTGAAGATGATAGATTAATGTTCTTCGATAAGTTGATAGAGGAACATTACGTGCGTGCAATCGAACTTGGTAGACCAACATATTTTACAGGCTTTAAAGGTTCTGCAAATATACAAACTTATGACGGAAAAGCTGTAACTATACCTAACGTTAAATCTATTCAAGAAGCTAAAGTGAACGGATATTTAACAAGAGGTTTAGAGTATGGTGTTAGAATATATCCTGATGGATTTGTAGATCATTTTGAAATTATTGATACAGAAGATATTATTATTGAATCTGTTCCGTTACTAATGACAACTAAATATGACGACACAAGAGATGAGTTATGAAAGCTAGAGAAGGTTTTACACTTATAGAAGTTTTAGTTTCGCTCGTAGTATTATCTATTAGCTTAACTGCCGTATACTCTATTTTACAGAACTCACTTAGCAATATTGAGATCGCTCAAAATAAAACTTTCGTTGCAGAAAAAGGGTATGAAAGAATAATTAGAGAGATCACTTATCCGAACGCCGTCTATAGCGATAAAGAAGAACATGATGGAATAACTGTGAACTATGAGTTTGAAAGAGAGAGCACTCCTATTCCTACTGTTATGGAAGTTACGATGACTGTATCAACTAATGAGGCATCTACAATATTTGTCTACTACGTGCAAGAGTAGATTATGAAAAACGGATTTACTATAATTGAACTGTTGATATCACTTTTTATCTCATCGTTTGTTGCGATGGGATTATTTTCAGTGATCTCATCTATAGCTGATATACGCACAGGAATTGTTGACTCTAGTAACAATATTATAACTAAAGAAAAATTATCATTAATCATAAATAGAGACACAAGAATGATGATAGATACAGGGTTTACTGTTGACTCAACTGAAGATAAACGTAAACTAAAATTCAATACATTTAATACTCTAAGATTTAATAAATCTGTACCAGTAGAAGTTGTCTATTATATAGATGATGATAACTATCTTATTAGAAGAGAAAGTAACACAGAACTTCTATATGATATGGAGATGAAGTTAATCTCTAATGTTACAGAGATGAAAATGAATTTCTATGACGGGATAGAGTATCAAGAAGATAATGTGAATAAAGCAAAATTGTTAAAAATAGATATAACTATCGGAGAAAAGATAATAACTATTTTCACTGGGATGATAAAATAGTGATATACGGTGGTCTAATAAATGTTTAAACTTAAAGAAGGCTCTGTACTTATATCGGTGATCATAATTATATCCGTAGCAATTAGCTTGGTTATTGTTGTGTATGAAAGAACAACTTCATCATATAGCTCTGTTGTTAAACAACAATATGAATATCAAAAAGCTATCTACTCTATTACTGCGGTTGAGGCTTTAAAATCTCTTTTTAAATATGATAATACAAGGTATGATGGACAAACGGATATTTGGAATGCAGTTCCACCTATCCCTATACAAGACGGATTTTTAACTATTACTATCACTCCTGTTAACTCAAAATTTCCTATAAACGGACTTGCAAATTCTGATGAAGAAGTAAGAGATAGATATGCGAATGCATTTAGAACCTTATTAGAAGAGAAAGAAATGCCGATTGATATAGTTGACGATACATTAAGTTATCTAGGCACAGGCTACCTTAACGCTGCGTTAGTTGATGAGTCATCATCACCTTACGGATATAGAGGTGGTAAATTACAATCTTTAGCTGAGGCTTTCTATATTCCTGCAATCGGTGTTGAATTTAATAAAGTTGCTGAGTTTTCATCTATGGGTGACCCTAACAATAAAATCAATCTCAACTTCGCAAGCAAAGAGGTGATTGTAGCATTGATACCTGAACTTGAACCGTATGTTGATGCTATCATAACTGCTAGAGATGAGAATGATTTAGAAGATGTGTCTGATGTTTATGAGCTCATGGGTGGTTCAAGTCAAGAAACTTATAATGCCGCTCTGAACTATTTTGATGTGAAATCACAATATTTTTATGTTAAAATAGAGATCATTATACAAGACGATATAAGTTACTACCATATATTATTTGATAAGAATGGTTCTAACGCAAGTATAATAAAATATATAGAAGGTGGAAGCATTGAGTATTTCTGAGAAAATATATTACCTGAAAGACAATAAACTGAAATTATTAAACTCTACACTATCATCAGAATTTGAGCTAGAAGCGGAGATCCCTCTTCCTCAAAAATATTCATTACTTATTGATGATGAATATCTATTCTATATGAGTATGCCGAAAATTAATGCTACTGGTAAAAAACTTACAGCGATTGTTAAGAACTTTGTTTCAACAAAACTGCCTGGTGAAGATACAACTCTTTTATCGTTTCTAGTTTTAGGTAATAGCATAATAATTGTAATTATATCAGAGAGATTTAAAGAGATCATAACATCTCACATGCCGATGTTTTCAAATGCAATTAAAGTGACTACTCCGTTTATTGAGTCGATATCAAGATACTCTGATTTTATATATTCTGATGGTAATAAAATATATGAAGTAAAAGATAATAGTATCGGTAACAAAGCAACATCA
Organism: uncultured Deferribacteraceae bacterium; assembly: GCA_947039055.1. GTDB lineage: Bacteria > Chrysiogenota > Deferribacteres > Deferribacterales > Mucispirillaceae > CAMQYB01. Next base: position 4,254 of record CAMQYB010000068.1, on the reverse strand, counting down.
GAAGATGTGGCACTTAACTCTGAACAGTTCATTGAAGATATGGATGGATTATTAAATAATATCCGTTTCCCATTTGTTAGAAAAAAATCTAGATTACATAATTTCCCTATGTTACTTCCAGCTGCATCACTACTTGCTTTATATCTTATTTTTGTGATTGGAAATATTGTATCGGTATCTAAATATAAAAAAATTGAATCAAAATATTCTGCTATGCTTAACACTATATATACAGAAGCAGGAGTTGCAGGAACAGCTGATCCATACGGTATTCTACTTTCAAAAGCTGGCAGAAAAAATAATAAGTTCGATGGTGATAGATTGATTAAGATCCTTGATGAAATATCTACTGTACCAAAAGAGGATATAACATTAGAATCTTTCTCATACAGAGATAAATCATTTAGAGTGAACGGTGTGGCTAAAGATTTTACCGTGCTAGAAAAATTTGAAAAAGAAATGGAAACTAAAACTAAAGAAGAAGTGACAATAACAGATAGTAAAACATCTGAAAATGGAGTTGTCTTTTCATTGAGGTACGAGAAATGAGAAAATATTATGAAGCCAATAAACAAAAAATACTTATCATATTCATAGTTGTTACAAGCGTGTTCTTTTTATTTTATTGGACATTTATATTCTTTAATAGTAAAAAAGAGGGATACCTTGCATCATCAGATCAACTCTATACTCAAGTTGGAAAAGCGTTAGGTTTAAAACTTACTTTAGAACAAAGCAACAATACTGTAAACGAAGTTAAGATCGGTTTATTAGGATTTTCTCAAGAACTTGCGAATAAGAAAGGAGTGTCAACTAAACTTGTAACTCTGCGTCCTATTAAAAGTGATCAAGATTTTGAACATGTAAATATCAGATTAGAGTCTATGTATTACACAGAAGTGATTAACGTGATAGCAGAGTTTGAACGCTATAACAATCTTTGGATTAAAGCCGTTACTTTAACGCCTAGATACGATGATACAAAATTAGTTGATATAAATATGGAGGTAGTAAAATTTTAGATTCAATTATAAAATCAATAATCTCATTTATTTCTGAAATGAAAGGGAACTTGGTAAGAGGTAACCTTAAAAAAATATTACTATCAGTTTTAACTTTTGTTGTATCAGCAGTTATAGTGTTAATTATTTTATTTCCATATACAGAAGTTGCTACAAAATATATCAATGAAAATTTAGATAAACTTCCAGTTAATATCGCTTATGAAACTCTTAATATTTCTCCTCTTGGTGCAGAGATTGAAAATGTCTCTATCGATAATCAATTAAATATTGATACAATCGAGCTATCATATAACCCTATCACTGCAATTTTTAGACGTGTAGGATTTGATGTAATAAGTGATCTATTTATCGCAAGTGGAAAATTAAAAGGAAGCACAGTTGAAACTGATATCCGTTTATCACTTGATTCAGTAACTAAATTAATCCCAGCTAAAGCAACTGGTGGAGCAGACTTTAATGCAAAAGGAACTCTAAACTTAGGTATAGAATTATTGCTTGATAATATGTCTGGTAATATAAATATCGACTCATCAACATTAACTGTTGTAACTCCGTTTATGACGTTAGATATTGATTCATTAACAGCAACAGCTTCGCTAGACGGTAGCACTTTAAAAATTGATAGCATTAAAGCAACAGGTAAATCTCAGCTTGAAGGATCAGGCGTTATAAACCTTAATATGAAATCTTTGATAGACTCATCTATGGATATTAAAGGTACTGTAAATTTATCTGGATTGAAATCAGGTTTTAGATTAACTGGTAGATTTAGAGCACCTAGTTTTAAACTTCAATAAATAATAAAAATTTCGTAACCAAAACATGTCACCTAGAGACTTAGTATAGAGAGAGAATTTTCTCTACGAACTTTTATATAATAGATAAAAAATAGAGAGAACTAACTCTTTTACATTTCTATACAATGGATAAAAAATGAGATATATTTTAATTATAATAACTGTATTGTTTTCGATATCATCTACTGCATTTGCGAGACATTATAATGCGTGTGATAATGGTCAAACATATATCGACTCAAAATGTATAGATAATAAACTATTACCTGAAATTAAAACTGTTAAGATAAATGAGATCAATCTGCTAAACGGTAAGATTGAGTCCATCATTGATAAACTTGATAATATCGCAACATCAGTTGAAAACGGTTCATTCAACCAATCAAATAAAAATATAAAATTGATTTCTAAAGAGGTCATACAATATGTGGATATTAAATTAGATGCAAGAAAATTTATGTATGCATATATCGGAGATGTTGACTCTGATGATGGTAACTCTTCAAGTTGTATGAGTGGCAGAAGAGAACAGTGCAGAAATAAAGGTCAAGGTATGGGCATGAGTAACGGTCAAGGCAGAGGACATGGTAAAGGAATGGGACAAGGTATGGGACATGGTAGAGGTCGATATAACTACGATAACTCAACTAATACACAGGAAGCAAACAACACCAAAGTTGTAGCCGATACAAACACAGTAAATTATAATGCAAAGAAAAGAGATGCAATGAATAACGATCTAGCTGATACTAACGCTAGAAACCACAATATGAAAAATGAAAACAACAAAAATGGTAATCGTAACAATCAACACGGTGGATGCTTTCATAGAGGGTACACAAGAGTGAGAGATGGTATCGGTTTATCTGTTTATAAAGCAACATTCGATCTATACAACATACTTAACAAATCATCGGTATCTAACCTCCACAAGAGAGATATCAGTAATAAACATAGCTCGCAACTTCAAGCTTTAAATGATAACTTAGTATCTGCATTTACGAACTACGACCTGTACTACTCTAATATTTCTGGTGGTAAAGTGGATCAAAAAGATATAGATAAATATAGAGCTGAGTATTTAGTAGCTATTGAAAAGTCTATAACATTTTTAGCAAATACTTATAAAACTGAAATATCTAAACTTAGTAATAATGATTTAAAAAAAGTTAAATCTGTCCGTACAAGTATGTTTAAAAAAATGATTGATAGATCTAATAGTAGAAATAAAAGAACAATTCAATTAATTGAACAAGCAACAGCTGAATAATATTTTAAGAGTTATATAAAAGTATCGTACCAACTACCCATGTAGTTCCGTTATATAAAAGTATCGTATCTACTACCCATGTAGTTCCGTCATATAAAAGTATCGTATCTACTACCCATGTAGTTCCGTTATATGAAAGTATCGTACCAACTACCCATGTAGTTCCGTCATATTTAGAGTGCTAATATTTTATTTAGCATTTTTACCACATAAACAAAAATACACATCACTATCTATTCATCACCATATCCATTTATGAAAATAAATTTGTTTTTCGTACCATAAATTAGTACAATATTTATGATAGTGTTAAATGCGTAAAGGATAATCAGATGGATAAAAACTTAAAAATACTTTTTAGCAGATTTTGGAATAGTATCGGTTGGACTGATGGTGTAGTTTCTGATGAGGATTTTATTAAGGCAAAAGAAGCTGGTTATATGTTTGATTATCCTGAGATAATAAGCCACGCAGAAACATTAAAACAACTACATACTGTTTTAGAACAGATTGAACCTGTTGATGTTGCAAACGCATTTTTATACAGTCTATCAACTCGCAAATTAGAGTATCGTTCTGCACTTGGAAGCTACTGGTACGCTATTTCAATTCCTGAACATAAATCAACTTACACAACAAGTTGTGATTTCTGTTACTGGTATAAATGGGGTGATTCAAAAAAAGATTATAAGGAAAATAGAGGATATAATGTTCTCAATTTTGAGAGATATAAATGGGGAGGCGTAGGACATGATAGCCTACATTATGCGTTATTTGATCTAACTCAATTTTTATTATTACCTAAAATTACACCCTCATCAGAAGATGTAGAAATACTAGAGAAAATATTAAACTGCATAAAAGATTTAGAGCCTCCTAATAAAGCAGGTAAATATGCTAACTATATTACAAAACAAAAAATTATAAAATCTAACATTGACGAAATAAAAACAATGTTAGATATTTTAGGTATTATTGGAATTCTATCAACTGAAGAAGATCCTTGTTACGTAGATAAATTCAATAACGTAGTTGGTCGTAACCCACTTGAACATAATAATGATTTTTCATACCCATTAAACAGATGGCATGCAAAAGATGGCGTAAACAGTAGACGGTTTGATATAGTTTTTGCAGAAGCGTTAGAAGATTGTCAGAGCAG
>CAMQYB010000067.1 GCA_947039055.1 uncultured Deferribacteraceae bacterium | reverse complement strand
AAATAACTTTTGATAAAATTTTCTAAATCGCCATCCATAACAGAGTCAACATTACCTGTCTCTTCCCTTGTTCGCAAATCCTTAACCATCTTATAAGGATGCATAACGTACGATCTTATCTGATTGCCCCAACCGATATCGGTTTTACTGCTCTCTAATTTATCTTTCTCTTCGTTTCTTAGACTTCTTTCATGCTCATATAATCTCGACTTCAAGATCTTCATAGCCGATGCTTTATTTTTATGTTGGCTTCGCTCGTTCTGACAAGCTGCCACTATGTTTGTTGGAATATGGGTAATGCGTACGGCTGAGTCTGTTGTGTTGATATGCTGACCACCTGCACCACCTGCTCTATATGTGTCTATTCGTAAATCTGACTCTACAATATTAATGTCGATATTATCATCAATCTCTGGCAAAACAAATACCGATGCAAATGATGTGTGTCTTCTGTTTTGAGAATCAAATGGTGATAATCTAACTAACCTATGAACACCGATCTCACCTTTCAAAAATCCGAAAACATAATCGCCTATCAAGTTAAATGTGATAGATTTTAATCCAGCTTCATCGCCGTCTAATTGATCCATTATCTCTAACTTAAATCCTGCACGCTCTGCGTATCTATTATACATTCTAAAAAGCATCGCAGCCCAATCGTTAGACTCCGTACCACCTGCTCCTGAATGAATTGTAACAATCGCTGATGATGAATCATGCTCTTTATTCAATACCAATTTAAGCTCAAAATCTGTAAGCAGTTTAGATAGATTATTATAACTCTCCTCTATCTCACCCTCTAAAGAAACTTCACCTTCATTGTATAGCTCTATCAAAACATTTATATCATCAAATGAATTATTAAGTGATTTCCAACTATCTAAAAATCGTTTATATATCGCCTGCTCTTTCAATAGCAATTTAGAATCTTTTTGTGACCAGAAATCTTTGTCTTCTAAAGAAAGTCTATCTATCTCTAAAATTTTCTTATTGATCTCTTCTTCACTAAATGTCTTTGAAAGAGATTCTATCTTACTCTTAATATCTGACACTAAACTAGTTAACTCGCCTATCATAGAATAGTTATACTTCCTTTTAATCTAAGAATAATTATACCTTACAGGTCTTTATTAATCAATACTATTATTCCGATATATTATAAAACTTATTATAAAAACATTTTGCATTTAACTTAGATAAAAAAGTTAAAGTCCTACAATTCTTTTCAACTCTTTTAACTCAAACTTATTTAACTTTCTGATCTCTCCTGGAGCCATATCATCTAGTAAAATATTCGCTATCTGAAATCTCACTAGCTGTTTAACCGATGATCCAAAATATCCGAACATCTCTCTTATCTGTCGCTTCTTACCCTCAATCAATATAACTTCATAATTCTTCCTGCCAACTTCTTTTATTCGACATGGAAGATATTTTTCACTATCTGTTTCAAGTCCGTTTCTAAGCTCGGTTACTTCATAATCATTCAACAATCTATCAACTGTAACATAGTAACGCTTTTCAACTTTTGACTCAGATTTTTGTATACGTTGAATAAGGTAGCCATCATTTGTGAACAGTATCAACCCTTCACTTTCATAATCTAATCTACCTGAATATGGCAACTTCTTTGTTTTTAAAATATCGAATGAATCAAGCGTTGCTCTGCCTCTTCCGAAACCGTATTCTGTTAAAACTTTTCTCGGTTTATAAAACTTGTAGATCTGAATTTCTTCCACCATCAAAGGCTCGTTGTCAATCAAGATAGCGTCGTTATCTGGATCTATTTTTACACCTTGTGACACCACTATATCACCGTTGAGGTTAATTCTACCCTCTTCAATCATTACATCAACTTCACGTCTTGAAAACTGCGATGATGATGCAATGTATCTGTTTATTCTTACTAATTCACCCATTATTTAAGCTCTTGCCATTCTCTGAACGTTGGAAGTTCTGAGAGGTCGTTTAATCCAAAATATTCTAAGAAAAACTTCGTTGTTGCATATAGTAACGGTTTACCAGGTACTGCTTTTCTACCAACAACTTTAACTAAATTCTTATCTAACAATAATCGCATTGTTCCTGATGAGTTCACTTCTCGCATCTGTTCTATTTCCACCTTTGTAACTGGTTGTCGATATGCTACGATTGCTAATGTTTCTAAGGCAGCTTTAGATAAATTCTCCGTCTTCTCTCCGAAAAATCTCTCCAAAAATGGTGTTACATCTGAATCGGTAACCATCTGATATCCACCAGATACTTTTCTTATTCTTATTCCTAATCGTACTGAATTAAAATTCTCTGCATAAATCAGTAACCTATTCTCTAAATTTAACGGAGGGAGCATTCTTTGAAATGTAGCCACATCAATCGGTTTACCTGATAGAAAAAGTGCCGATATAAATACCCTCTGTTCATGCTCTTCTGATATCTCATCATAACTTTCTTCTAACTCTTGTGACTGCATATCTTCATGATCAAACTTGCCTGCATCAAACTGTAATGCTAAGTTATCTTCATCTAAAATATTGCTATCTAAATCTTCTTCATCATTTTTGTTAAATTCATCATTATCTTGCATCAGATATATCTAGCTCCCTAATTACTCTTAATAATATTGAAGAGAAATTCTCCTCTTGAAATGCCGTTACAGATTTCGCTTTTATCAACTCTAATACCGTTGAGAACGAAATACATTTTTCAACTTTATGATTACACTGCTCTGCTATCTCATCCCATAAAAGTTTGTTCTTTGATAATATAAATGATTTCATAAACCTTGAAATCTCTTCAACTGCTATCCTAGAATTTCTAACCACCATCTCTTTTTCACGCTTACTTTTTGGTGGTGCAAAATAACTCTCTGGTAATCTAAATGAATCCTCTACTAATATATCTTCTTTTAGAATAAGTAGTGAGTCTGATCTTGCAAGAAAGTTTCCTGAAGATTTTTCAAACACTCTAAGTTCCATAGCCATATCTTTATAAAATGAATACTCTATCAATAACTGATTAAATAGCAGTTTTGCCTCTTCAGGATCTAAATCTGCATCATCTGCTGAATCCCTTGGTAGAAGCATTCTCGATTTTAAGTATATTAAAAATGTTGCCATATAAATAAACTCTGCTGCAACTTCAATATCCATCTCACGCATATTTCTTATCTCTTGTACGAAATATATTGTGACCTCTGATATAGGCAAATCAAATATATTAAGTTCGTTTTTATACACTAAATGGATCAATAAATCTAGTGGCCCTTCAAACTCAACATCATCTATTTTTATAGTTAAAGATTCGTTAATCATAACGTCTACACTTTCCTTAAACTTGCAACTAACTGCAATAATATATCATTAATTTTCATCATATCAATAACCGTAATCATAACTTCAACGCTTCTCTAACTTTCATAACTAACTGCTCTGACATATCATTAACTTTAGATTGTGAAGTTGATAAAAACTGTTCTATATCTACAATATCTTTCTCATAACTTCTTCGTTTTTCTTGAATAGGTTCTAACAACTCCGTAATATGTTTTACAAGTATCATCTTGCACTCAATACAACCGATTAACGCTTTTGTACAACCATCTATTACAAACTCTTTCTCACTCTCAGTTGATAACATTTTATGATACTCAAATACTGGACAAATTTTTGGATCCCCTGCATCAGTTTTTCTAATACGGCTAGGATCTGTTATCATCTGTTTTATCTTACTCTCAACACTTTTCAAATCTTCGTTTAACAAAATAGAGTTATTGTAACTCTTACTCATCTTACGTCCATCAAGTCCTAACAGTTTTGGTGTTGATGTTAATTTTGCTTGAGGCTCTACAAAAACAGTATCAGAATATAGATAGTTAAATCTTCTAACAATCTCTCTTGATAATTCTAAATGTGGAACTTGATCTATACCTACTGGAACATATTTTGCATCAAGAATAACGACATCCGCTGTCATCAAAACTGGGTATCCTAAAAACCCGTAATTATTAATATCTTTATCGTTTAACTCCTGCAACACATCTTTATATGTAGGACAACGCTCAAGCCACGACACAGGTGTAACCATGCCTAACAGCAGATACAACTCTGCTATAAATTTATTATGCGACTGAATATAAATAGTTGATTGATTTATATCAACCCCAACCGATAACCAGTCAAGTATCATAGATCTTGACGATGCTTTAATATTTTCTGGTGATTGATAATTTGTTGTCAAGGCATGCCAATCTGCTACGAAATAGTAACAATCAAAATCGTTCTGCATATCTACCCAGTTCTTTAACGCACCAAAATAATGACCTATATGTAGATCACCCGTTGGACGCATTCCTGATACAACTCTCTCTTTTGACATTATTCCTTCCAATAATAAAACTTTTAAAATCTATACAAAATACTTTCAAACATCTACACCACAATTAAGAAGTATAAAGCTTGTTATTAAAATTTATCTATTATATAAACGAAAACACAACCTGATACACTCCACCTATTAACGGACCTATAACTTTACCGTAAATATTTGTCATAAATAATATCAAGAGTATTATCATTCCGTATCTCTCAGTCGCTTCATATTTTATAGCCATATCTCTTGGCAAAAAGTTTGATAAAATTCTTGCACCGTCAAGTGGCATAATAGGTATAAGGTTGAATATCGTTAACGCAATATTGATCCTTACTGAGTATACCAACATCAACGCAATAGGTGTTCCTATATTTTCAGGAAGTTGAAAAAGCAACAATACTTTAATCGCTATTACTGACAAAATCGCCATCACTATATTTGACGCTGGACCTGCAAACGCTACCATCGCTACGCCGTATTTATGATGACGTATATTATAAAAATTTACAGGCACAGGTTTTGCCCAACCAAACATTCTTGTTACTAATAAAAATAACAACCCGATCGGGTCTATATGTTTTATCGGATTTAAAGTTAATCTACCTGCATCTTTAGCCGTGTTATCTCCTAACTTATACGCTACAAATCCGTGCATAACTTCATGCACTGTTACTGCAAATAAAAACGGTACTATCGATAACGATAACTCATACATAAATTTATTAAAATTAAAATCACTAAAATCAAACATTGTTAATCACCTAAATTATCTTCTATAATATCTGACAAATACACATCAGCAAATGACTCTAAAAACCTCTGATCAGACGCTGTCGTTATCTTGATATTGCTGATATCTGACTGAACCGATAATATCTCCTCATCCAATAACTCATAAGCAGATGAATCATCTGTCACATCTATATCTTTTTTGAAAGCTAATTTATACGCTTTAATTAATTTATCTCGTAAAAAAAACTGTGGAGTTTGTACTATAAATATCTTATTGCGATCAATCGTTTTTACGATCTCTCCCTTACCATTAATCTTCTTTACCGTATCTCTACTTGTATAGCCTGCAATGACAGCCTCTTCTTCATCTATACCAATATGTATTATATCCGTTATAACTTTATTCGTAACAAACGGACGCACAGCATCATGGATTAATAGATATTTTGTATCTGTTACAGCTATACAATTATATACAGTCTCTGCTCTCGTTTTACCACCTTCTACCAATTTTATATTGCTAGAAAAATGTTTCAAATCAGTTTCTGATAAAATTTTATTAACCAATTTATAATCATCACTAGACACGCCGATAACCGTCTCATCAAAACTATATGATGTTAAAAGACGTTTCAGCGTCCAATAAAGAACAGACTTATCCTTTAGCATAAAATATTGCTTCTTTACCGTATCAGAAAATCGACTTCCTATCCCAGCTGATGGGATAATTAACGCTATACTCAAAATTTAACCTATCTCTATTATACTTTTATAACACTCTACTTAACTAAAATACCATTACAATATTAGTCACGAACAATACATAACTAAAATACTATTACCGTATCGCTCACTAATAACATACATAACTAAAATAAACGTTTAATTCCCTCTTCTAATAGCTGTACTGAAAACCATAGAGAAACAACTACTACAAATGAAGATAAATCAAACATTCCTACAGGTGGAATTATTCTTCTAAATGGTGCTAAGATCGGCTCTGTTAATGCGTATATAATCTGTACTATCGGTGCTGTTGGATTTGGTGCAACCCATGTTAATAACGATCTTGCAATCACTATCCATGTTAGATATCTTAACAGCTCCACAATAGATAATAGTCCGTGTTGTGTCGATGATAAAATACCATTCACAAACGATCCATAAAAATCTATATTAGATATTCCACCTTTATAAACCATATCTATAACCATTAAAACACCTGTTGATAAAAGTATGTACGCTATCAATATTACTACGCACGTTGGAAGGATTATTAATGATGAATCTATCGGTACAAACTTTCTTGTAAAACGCATCCACGGTGTGCCTATTCTATAAAAATATACAAAATAATATGACGCTATTGTTTGTTTCACAACTAAACTTAACAGCACTGAAACGATTAAAAACATAGATAAAAACCGTACGTATCCTATAAGTACGTTACCAGTATTTATAACTCGCATCGCATTAGATGATGATACAAACTCTAATAGCAATGTGAATATGATTAAACCAGCTATCATAAGTGGAATATATCTATCGGTTTGTTCTTTTGGTTGTTTGAAATTCTTAAATAAATATGAAGTGAAAAGATTTATACTTTTCCCGACTGGATTGAAATTTAATTCTTGTGGGGTTGCGACATATCTAAAGATTAAAAAAATTATCATTATTTTTACTAATATCAATATTAATAACATGTTAAACAATGCCTCCTATACCTTTTAAACGATAATTATTGCATAAATCTAACGATTTGAAAAGAGTTATAAAAATCTAATTGAAAATTATCGTCCCTAGTCGCATGAGATTAGAACCGTACGCTAAGGCTAACTTATAATCGTTGCTCATACCCATTGAAAGAGTATCGATGCTTTTGATTACTTTTATGTTCTTATCATATATTTTTTTAGCCGTACTAAAATAGATTTCGTTCTTATATATATCATCCTCATACGGAGTAACTAACATAAAACCTCTTAACGTAATATTATCTAATTTTAAAACTTCTTCTAATACATCATCTAACGTATCCTCTGATAAACCTGTTTTGCTATCCTCTTTCGCTAAATTTAACTGTAGTAAAATATCTTGCTTCACACCACTTACTGATGATAATTTATCTATCTCTATTAAATACCTTTTTGAATCCACCGAATGAATTAATGAAAATCTATCCACTATCTTTTTTAATTTATTACTCTGCAACCTGCCTATAAAATGAAACTCAAGATCTTTCAACTTATCTTGAGTAAGTGAAAACTCTGCTAAATTATTATTTAACTCATCAAGTTTTTGATCAACCTCTTGAACCCTGCTCTCACCATAAACTTTTAAACCGTAATTGATAAGCGTCGCTATATCAAAACTTGCAACACCTTTTGATATCGGTAAAATCGACACAGCATTATTATCAATACCTAAAGATATTAACTCACTCTCAACATCTTCCAATACTCGTTTATAATTATCTATTACCGTTTCTGCTCTACTCTTCATATTATCCTTACTCATTACTATAACCTTTCATCACAACTGTTAAGTGTCTGCCTGTTACGCCATTATCTCGTCTATATGAGAAAAACTTATCATCGTCTTTATATGTGCAACCATCAAGAAATTCATACTCATTAATATTATTTAGTTTGAGAACGTTTTTTATCAATCTTCTTAAATCCAATTTATAACTGTTATCTCTACCTTTCTCTAAAGCTGAATTCACATCGTAATCTTTATTCCACTCTGAAATCATATCCTCGCCAACTTCGTAAAACTCTTTTGATATACCAACACCTATGAAAGCATGTTTTGGATAATCACCTATATCTTTAAATAATTTAATAGACTGCTCTATCGTTCCTGAATTTAATCCACGCCAACCAAGATGAATAACTGAAATCGCTTTCTCACCTATGAAAACTAACGGATAACAATCAGCTGTGAAAATACCTAATGCGATATTATCATCTGTTGTGAAAAGTCCATCGCCGTCAATCTGATTAATTTTATCGATATTATTTGAATTCACTTTATGGACTGTATTGCTATGAACTTGGTTTAATGTAACAAGATTTGTTATGTTGTGAGTGTCTTTTAATAGTTGAAAGTTTTTCTCTATAATGGAGAGATCATCACCTGTGTTTATACCCATGTTGAATGAGTCAAAAGCACCTGTAGAATATCCACCCGTTCTAGTTGTCATAACTATTAAATGATTGTTGATAATTTTATTAAAGTATAAAAACGATTTTGAGTTGTTCATAATAGATAAATTAAGCTCCTATAGATAAACTAAGCTACTATAAGATAAATTAAGAC
>CAMQYB010000066.1 GCA_947039055.1 uncultured Deferribacteraceae bacterium | reverse complement strand
AACTAATCCTAACAATCGCAATCAACCACCAAACAATCTTTCATAAAAATAGCCCCCTCAATATAAAATATCAAGGAGGCTAACTAAAATTATTAAAATAATTTATCTTTAATTAATGTCTATTATACAATTACGCTTTGATACCGTTTATCTGAGTCTCAATATCAGTAGCAATTATTAGAGCGTTATCAATAATATCATAGAGGTAATATGTGTTATGCATACTTTTTGATTTACTGCTTCCTTTAGCTATTCTTGTTAGAAGTATAAATCTTCGATACTCTATCGCCTGCTCATCACTCATCTCATCTTTAAGGGATAATAATGATGTACTAGCTGTTTCAAGTTCAACCATTTTTGCATCATAATCATCTCTAAACATCGTATACATCTCTGCATAACTATCATCATGACAATCAACACAACTTTGAACAACTGGTGCTTCTCTCGCCTCATAGTGACATGAATCACAAGTCACTGATGGCATCATCCATGTTTGATTATCAATTCCTAATTTAGATGCTGATGTTCCTTCTTGTAATGCTACTACATCTGTATGGCAAGTTGCACAATCTGTGTTTGCTGGCATTTTTGTGAATTTTGCTTTCTCTCTCTCTTGATCGTGGCATGTAAAACAATCTTCCATTTTTATAGATAAAATCTCGCCAGGTTTATCTGGATGAGATACCTTAGAGTGACAATTTAAACATGATAGTCCAACAACTTTCATGTGTGTTGCATGTTTAGGATTAATACCTAAACCTTGATCGCCTGAATAAATATCAACCATTCCCATTTTATTAAGATATTCTGGATTTTCTATCTTATCCATACTACGCATGTGGAAACCGAAAAATGACATAATCGTGTTATCTCTTACCTGTTGATTAACTTCTGTTGTATGGCAATACGCACATCTATCAGAAGGCATTAAATTTATCGCATAAGATAAATTGTCAATTGGTTTATTTAAAAACGCCATCTTCTCTTCTCGAGTTGTTGTAATCTCTCCGTAAACATCTTTTAAGCCACCGATTTTTGCTCTCATATAACCAAAAAATCCTGGATCACCATGACAATCTATACATGAAACATCTACTTGTGCGTGCATAGTTTCTTTCCAAGTATTATACTCAGCACCTGCACCTGTCTCTTCCATTACGTGACATAGCCCACAAAACTTAGCCGTACTTGTTACATGTAACGTAAGGTATGTACCATAAAGAAATCCAAAGAATCCTACCATAACAATAACAACAAATAATGATGGTCTTCTTTTTGCAAAACTTGAAATAGAAGAGAGTAACTTTTTAATTCTACGCATAATAATCATCCCACATCTCATACTATTTTATTTCGATATAAACAAAATAGCTTAAATTTTAAAACTGCCAAAATCACTAAATAAACCGACTAATAAAAAAAAATAATTAACCAATACACTAACTATATTGATATCGTTTAAACTCTAACAAATAATTAGATTATAAACAAGTATCATACAATTAAATTATAACCATCATCATCTAATTAAATTGCTACGCCAATTATCCATATAATACTGCAACACTACGAAACAAAATATCGTAAAACAAATAGATTGATTTATTAAATTGTTGCGATCACAATAAAATACTAATAATTAAAGAAGGTATAATTAAAATATTGAACATATTACAATGTTATCATAATATAATATAGTTTAATTGAATTGATAAAACCACTTCTACATAAATAAATATTACTCAAAGTTACAAAGCAGTTAGCAATAATTAATTAAAATTATCACTAACTACTTTTAAATTAAAATATAATTTATTAAACAACAAATAAAAGTATTAAAGATACTACTAATGCGTAAATAGCGATTGACTCAATAAGAGCAAGACCGATAATCATTGTAGTGAATATTCTATCAGCAGCACCAGGATTTCTAGATATAGACTCAACTGCTGAACCGATTGCTTGACCCATTGCTTTACCTGTACCTAATGCAGCAAGTGCTATAGATAATGATGCAGCAAGAAATAATGCCCATGAGTTGTCTGAATGCTTAACTGCAACCTCTTGTGCGAAAACAAAACTTTGTGACATAACTAACATTGAAACTACTAATAATGCTTTTTTCATAAACGAAAACCTCCAAAATGTAATATATTAATGCCTATAGTTAATGTGCTTCTTCAAGTGCACCACTTATATAGACCATTGATAACATCATAAAAACGTACGTTTGAAGTAGTGACGTAAACACGATCATTCCCATCATCGGGATCGGAACAAATAATGGTGCTAAAAAGAATAGCAATATTAAAACTAAATCCTCTCCAGCGATGTTGCCGAATAAACGCATAGTTAATGATAACGGACGTGCAAGGTGAGTTATAAACTCGATAACAATTATTAATGGTGCAAGCACTAATACTGGACCCATAAATTGTTTGATATAATGTACGCCATGTTTTTTTATACCGATATAATTATAAAGTATAAATACAGCAATCGCTGGAGCTGCTGTTGTATTCATATTAGATGTTGGAGCAATTAATCCTGGAACAATACCTATCAAATTAGATATAGCAACATACATTCCGATACCAAAAATAAATGGTACATACGGACGTCCTTCTTTACCCATAATATTCTCGCCTAAATCATAGACGAAAACAATTATTCCCTCAACAAAACTTTGTGATTTTGTAGGGATTTCTCTTCTCATTCCAAGTGTCATTAAACCTAGAATAGTTATAATAACTAAGGCAACAAATAGCATTACAACTTGCAAATAACCATGCTGAAGGTCTGCAGGCAGTAACGCAGTAATATTAAGAGGATGTTCCATTTCTTAACTCCGTAATATAATTTATTATGTAATATATCGTATGTATTGCAAAAGGGACTGTTATACCGATAATCAAGTATATAGGATTAGTTTTTAAAAAATAAAAACTTGAAGCAACAATAACCCCAAAAACTCCCCATCTAAAAGCTGATACAACCAACATGCTTGATGGTCGATCTTTCTTAAGAAGAATAGCTTCTAACAATCTTCTTAGAAGTAAAATGTCAATACTTGCGGCTATAAAACCGATAATATATGACGTGGCTAGGAAAAGACTACTCAGTCCAATTAATATAATATATGTAATAAATGCAAAAATCAATAAAATTATTATAAACTTATCATTTTTGACCATTCATCATTCCCGTCTTCTGCAAAATCTTATACACACTTTTAACTCCAGAGATTAAACCAAGTATAAGAAATATTATAGAAAGATACGGTTTTGTACCAAATTTAACATCAAGAAAATAACCCATCGTTGCACCGATAAATATCGATGAAACTAACAGTAGACCGATCGACGCAAAATCAACTATCTTGCCAAACGGCTTGCCTTCAATAGGATTAGATAGTTTCATATTAGCAAATAAGTTACTGCTACTATCTACTTTTATTTTATCATTTAACTGACTATTTTTATCATTGAATTGACTACTACTATCTACTTTATTATCAATATCAACACTGTTATCGCTATCAGTTACAGCATAATTAATATCATTTTTGCGATCAGTATTCATATCAATATCACTACCGTTACTAATCACACTACTGTTTTCATTTTTTTTATCTAACTTATCGCTACTCATTTTTTCACCAAACAGAGATTATAATGATTTTAAAGATTCGTAATGTGCTTTTAAAGTATTTGCTATCTGTTCATCGCTATGTGCAATTGATACAAATGCAGACTCATACTGTGCTGGTGCTAAATAGACACCTTTATCAAGCATTGAGTGAAAATATTTTGAGTATAAAGCTGTATCTGATGATGTCGCTGTCTTATAACTATCAACTGGTTTATCTGTAAAATATAAACATGATAATGATTCTACATGGTTAAATGTATAATTTAATCCTAATTTTTTTAAATTCTCTCTATATCCATTATACAGTTTTCTGCTCTGTTCTGATAATTTTTGATAGAAATTTCTAATAGATAATTTCTCAAGAGTTTTTATTCCAGCAGCCATAGCAAGTGGATTTCCTGACAATGTTCCTGCTTGATAAACAGGACCTAAAGGACTTAACATATTCATAATATCTTCTCGTCCACCGAAAGCACCAACTGGTAAACCACCACCGATAATTTTACCGAACGTTAAAAGATCTGGCTTGATATTAAAATATTCTGAAGCACCACCTAACGCTAATCTAAACCCTGTTATCACTTCATCAAAAATTAATAAAGATCCGTTCTCTTTAGTAATTTTACGAATCTCTTCAAGGAAATTATCTTTAGGTAAAACAAGTCCCATGTTCGCAGCAACTGGTTCAATAATTACAGCTGCGATCTCACCTTTATTACTTTCAAATATTTTCTTAACATTTTCTATATCATTATATTGTGCGATAATCGTGTGTTTCGCAGCATCAGCTGGAACACCAGGAGATGATGTTTCACCATAAGTAAGCATACCCGATCCAGCTTTAACAAGCATGAAATCAGAGTGACCATGATAACAACCTTCGAATTTAATAATTTTATCTCGTTTGGTATACGCTCTTGCAAGACGTAATGCAGACATTACAGCCTCTGTGCCTGATGACACAAATCTAACTTTTTCAACTGACGGAACTAACTCAACTATCATTTTAGCAAGCCTAGTTTCAAGCTCTGTTGGAGCTCCAAAAGATGAACCTTTACTGAGTGCTTCCGTAACTGATTTAATTACTTCATCATCAGCGTGACCTAATATGAGTGCACCCCATGAACAAACATAGTCAATATACTCTTTTCCTTCTGTATCGTATATCAAAGAACCTCGACCCTTATCTATAAATACTGGATCGCCACCTACAGAACCGAAAGCTCTAACAGGAGAATTAACTCCACCTGCAATATACTTCTTCGCATCTGAAAACAAAGAGCTACTACTCATATAAAAACCCCACCTAAACACCAAATATGTTTTTCTAGTATAACAGAAAATCTTTTTTTTAAAAGTAAAAACTAAATTATTTATATGCAATCTAATTTTAAATAATATCTGTTACCGTAACTTAAAATTATATTATTAATTTTTATATTATATTATATAATAAACATCATATAATATAATCAACTATCTTTTAATCTAATCAACTATCTTTATAAGTTCCTCAAAACATTTTCACCAAAATAGAGACAAAATAACTGTGACATTTTGACAATAAAAAACTCCCACCAGTTCAAAAGAGAGAGCCAATCAAAAAATATTTACTGAGCCATTATAAGAGTAACCTACGAATAAACATAGACTGCGTTTAATCACCTTCATCAGGTATCTTATAAATCACGTAAAATACTCCCAAAAAAAAGGGGAGCAAGTAAGTATAAAAATATAAAATCTAATATAAGACACTATCTACCTTTTACAAAATAGTTGCGTTTAATATCCGATATCAGCTTGAAGATAAACTGTTAAAATACTCCCCCAAAATTCAAGGTTTGGGGGGAAGGGGGAGCAAGTAAGCATAAAAATATAAAATCTAATATAAGACACTATCTATCTTTTGCAAAATAGTTGCGTTTAATGTCCGATATCAGCTAGTGGAAACATCATCTTTATCGGAACAGAATGATAATCTTTATCTGTACCAACTTCTTCTACTCCTAAAAGTTTTAATGCACTTTTATTTTCGCCCCATGTATATAAATTTCTATCATCACCTAATGCAATAGAACGATTTGCTCCAGCCCATATATCTAATATTTTAGTAATCCCAGTTATTGTAATCCCAGTTGGGATAGCAGAAAACTCTGTATCTGTTTTTGGATCACTTAATAACTGTCCCTTCGAATTATCTCCCCATGTAAAAAGTTTGCCTTCTTTATCTATTGCATAAGAGTGAGAATATCCTGTTGCGATATCAACAATAACCTCTTTTCTCGTAACTTTATCACCAACATCTGTATCAGATAATCTACCTTGAAAAACTTTTATCGGTTGAAATTTGTTCTTAGTTTTAGTTCCTGTTTCTGTATCATTACCTAGCCCTAACTGTCCTTTATCGTTTTTACCGAACGAATATAGCGAACCATCATTTCTAATAAGTAGAGAGAAACTATCTCCTGCTGCAGCTAATGGAACATTATCAACATAAGCTACCCATGTTCCAGTCTCTCCCCTTGGAGCAAATACATAGTGTGTATAAAGAGGATTAAATCCAGATGGACGATATCCAGGATAATGATAATTTCCACCACCAGTTGATATATCACCACCAATTGTATCACAATATGGGATATTACCATTAGCCATTCCAACTGTTTCACATTTCCCTGCTTGTCCGTGTGAGTTAGATCCAAAACTTGCAAGATTATATGCCCATGTGTATCTCATTACTATATGATTAACCCCAACAGCTAGAAACTGAACTGTACCTTTTTGAACACCACCTCGTGGACCTTCAGAAGCGTATTTAGGAATTCTTGAGTAGATTGTGTCTTTCTCTCCTCTACCCCATTCTGCAAGCATTGAGTTAACTCTTTTCGATGAAGAGTTTGATTTATAGTTACTATAAGCAAACGACTGATCGCCTCCTGCACCTATACCGTTAAAGTATTTTGTAGCAGGGATAACCATATCATCACTATTTACACCACCTGCTTCAGGTTCCTCATCAGCCTCCATTTCAACTACAACTGTTGGAGTATCGACATTTAATGTCGTAGAATCATTAGTAGTACCTAACTGTCCGTAGGTATTATCACCCCATGCATAAATTTTATAGTTTTGATGTATACCGATATCTTCACCAGTACCTGCAAGTAGTAGTGAAT
Source organism: uncultured Deferribacteraceae bacterium (assembly GCA_947039055.1). Lineage (GTDB taxonomy): Bacteria > Chrysiogenota > Deferribacteres > Deferribacterales > Mucispirillaceae > CAMQYB01. The sequence continues at coordinate 1,610 of CAMQYB010000066.1, read as the reverse complement.
GATTTTTACCTGCTGAAACTTGTTTTATAAACCGAACATTACTATTCTTTAAAATTGTTGGAGTTGTGATATTATCGTTATTACCTGTTCCTAACTGTCCGTTATCATTAACGCCGTAGACATATAAAAGATCGCTATTTATATCTGCAATTAAGGTATGATTATCTCCTATCGCAATTGAAAAATTCTCTTTATCAGATATATTAATCGAACCCTCATAATTATCTATCTGTTCCTCACCATCATAAGCATATAGCGATACAATATATTTACCAACTGGTTGAGCTGTAAAATCTATAGTCGTATTTAATGCAGTATCAGCTTCAATAATCCCACTTATCGCATCCATAGAATTATATTTAGTAACTTTCCATTTGTAAGTTTTAGAAGTTGAACCAGTCCCATCAGTTCCAGCTATTGCTTTAAAATTCATAACCCCTTTCTTTGGTGTATCATGAATAATAGATGCTACTGTTTTTCCTGATGCACTTGCATAAACAGTAATTTGTTTCACACCTGTATATTTTTTAGCTGTTGTAGTATCAGTCAAAGTAGTTAAGATTTTATAATCGCCTGCGTTAGTAAAATTTATTTTCACTTCATTCTTATTATTTATACCATCTACAAATGTTACGCCTGTTGCATCTGTATCATCAGATTTTGTAACTTTCCATTCAACAGATTTATCAGATAAATTATCAACAACTATCAGATCTGTATTTACTCCTGCTGTTTTAAATGTAAATGGAGTACCCCTTACCAATCGTCTATCATCATGCGTAATATTTAGAGATGATAATTCTTTTGCAATTCCATTTCCATTTTCTATATCTGTTTTTTCATCATCAATAGATGAACACGATATTAATATAAATGAAGCCACTAACGCAAAAATAATTGCTATAGTTGAAAAACGAAATCTCATTTTATTCATATATAAACCCTCAAGTTTGAAAATATAGTAATTTTATAAATCAAAATCACAAAGGAACTTCTTAACCGAACACATTAATATAATTACTTCTAAAAATAGTTATAAAAAAGCATTACAATTAAATTGCTAAATTAGATTATTATGAATTAACATCTCAAATATTCTTATCATCTTAAATAATATTGACCAGTATTGTAAATTGATACAAATAGACTGTTCGTAATATTGTGTATACGATAATTATATAAGAGTATTAACATTAATAATCTTAATGAAAGATTGGTTGATCTAAAAGACTGATAATTTAATCATTAGGTCTTCCCTCCGAAGGATATAAGAATGAAGTTAAGTTCCTGACTCGTTATATATCAAACAGTAATTTAGTTTGAATATAATTTACAGTTGCGGGGGCAGTGCCGGACTTTCACCGAACTTCCTTTAACTTCTGATATAACTATACTATAGCTATCCAATAAACGCAATAGAATATTATCTAAATATTAAAAATAACTATAATAGATTTGGAAAACATAAATGATTAAAAGCTTGAGTGAAATATCTTTTATAAGCAATGATTATCTCTTCTGTAAACGATAGACGTACACTTGATAAACGATAATTATATCTTTTATAAGCAATGATTATCTCTTCTGTAAACGATAGACGTACACTTGAT
>CAMQYB010000065.1 GCA_947039055.1 uncultured Deferribacteraceae bacterium | reverse complement strand
TTGATAAATATGAGTATATAAATTTTGAACAAGATCTTGGAAAAGATAGTTTAAGGCAAGCAAAATCAACATACTATCCAGATATTATGAAAGCTAAATATAGAGTTAGTTTGAAAAAATAAACTGATTAATTAATTACTAACCGATATCCGATATATTAACAAAGTATTACGATATTAAAAATAATTAAAAGAAGATATTAAGATATGAAAAAAATAGCCATTATTCAAGCTCGTATGGGATCAACTAGATTAGCTGGTAAAATATTATCTAAACTTGAAGATAAACTCATGTTAGAACATATTCACACTCGACTAACTGAATGTAGTAATCTTGATGACATCATTATAGCAACTACGACTGAAAAGAACGACGACGTGGTTGAAGAGTTTGCTCAAAAAAATAGTTATAAATATTTCAGAGGCTCATCAGCCGATGTACTAAATAGATACTACGAAACTGCTAAACATTATAACGCAGATGTTGTCGTAAGAATTACAGCTGACTGTCCATTAATATGTCCAAAATTAGTAGACAAAGATGTTGAACTATATATGAGTGGCGGTTACGATCTTGTGTCACCTCAATTACCTGATGGATTAATTAGAGGGCTTGATAATGAAGTCTTATCATTTAAATTATTAGAAAAATTAAACAACACCGTTACAGATATTTCTGAGAGAGAACATGTTACTCTGCATATCATCCATAACCCCAACTCATTCAAAATCCTATCTCCAACAATAGATGAATACTATAAACGAAAGTATAGATTAACTGTTGATGAAAAAGATGATTTTAAATTGATAGAAGAAATCTATAAAAGATTGTATAAAGCTGGTGAAATTATTGATATTAAAGATGTTACTAAACTCTTAGATCAGAACCCAGAACTTGTAAAAATAAACGCTCATGTTGAGCAGAAAAAAACATAAAATAGTAAACTCATTAGGACACATAAATATATGAAAATTGCAAATTTTACGATAGATAAAAACTCTAAAACATTTATAATAGCAGAACTGTCTGGCAATCATAAAGGATCAATCAAGCGAGCTTTTGAGATTATTAAAGCAGCTAAAGATGCTGGTGCTGATGCTATAAAACTTCAAACATATACCCCTGACTCTATGACACTTAACTCTGACGATAAACTATTTAAACTTGATGATAATAGTCTATGGAAAGGACACACTTTATACTCATTATATGAAGTTGCATCAACTCCGTATGAGTGGCATAAAGAGTTGAAAGATTACGCTGAGTCGCTAGGCTTAATACTTTTCTCATCTCCGTTTGATACGAACGCTGTTGATTTTTTAGAAGAGTTAGATATGCCGTGTTATAAAATAGCATCGTTTGAAATCAATGATATTCATCTAATAAAATACACAGCAAGCAAACAGAAACCTATGCTTATATCAACAGGACTTGCAACACTCACGGATATTGAAAATGCAGTAAACACTTGTAAAATGGAAGGCAATGAAAATATTATTTTACTTAAATGTACATCAGAATATCCAACACCTGTTGATGAAGTAAACCTAAACCTTATAACTGATATGAGAGAGAGATTTAATCTACCTATAGGATTATCAGATCACACATTGGGAGATCTGGTTGCGATAGCTTCAATCCCGTTAGGTGCTAAAGTGATAGAGAAACATTTAACATTAGATGATGAAGATACAGTTGACTCTGCATTCTCAATGCGTCCAGATGAGTTTAAAATAATGGTTGATAAAATACGAATGGTTGAGCGTGCCTTAGGTACCGCTGATTATACATTGTCGCCTAATATGGAAGCAAAACTAATTGAAAGACGTTCATTATTTTCATCAACTGATATTAAGAAAGGCGATGTTTTTACAAAAGATAATATTAAGTCTATCCGTCCTGCACATGGATTAAGTACGAAACATTATTCAGATATTTTAGGTAAAAAAGCTAAAACAGATATCAAGTTTGCAACGCCGTTATCGCTCGATATGATAGATTAAAATATTTATACAGTTAGATAATTTTCGTGTCCTTAGAACTACAAAACTCACTAATAATTAAAATTTTAAAATTGATGTGTAATGTTTCATTGTCATCACTGGTTCGCCATGCTACATTTAAGTTGTAAAAAATAATTTTACAAGAGGGAAACAATTGTGAAAGATAAAGCAAATAAAAAGTTCTGGGATAGGGTTTCTTTGATCTATACGTTTTTTATGAAAAGTCACACTCAAGCGTACGATGAAATTAGTAAAATTATTTCAAAATATTTAGATAAAAATATGACAGTTTTAGAGATTGCATGTGGTACAGGACAGTTAAGCTCTTTGCTTGCAGATAAAGTTGCATCATGGAACGCAACAGATTTTTCAGAAAAAATGATATCACAATCTAAAGAACAATCTACTATAAAAGACATATCATTTTCAGTAGAAGATGCTACGAATTTATCATACAAAGAAAACTCGTTTGATGCAGTTCTAATAGCGAACGCTTTACATATTATGCCAGATCCTGATTTAGCACTTGCTGAAATATATAGAGTTTTAAAACCGAACGGTTTACTTTTTGCACCAACTTTTATATATGAAGATAATGCAAAAGTACCTAGAATAAAATTGTTTTTTATGAATAGATTAGGGTATCGTACTTATAATAAATGGACATCAAACACATTCACTAATTTTATAAAAGAAAATAAATTTAATGTAGTAGAGCAATCTATAATAAAAGATGGATTACTTTTTGAATCTATGCTCGTTGGAAAGAAACCACATAACTAATTTAATATTATATTTTAGTTATGTAATATCAAAACCACGCAATCTCATAAATCAACTAAACAGATATCTAAAGCTTACAATCAATCGTTAGATTTAACCTTTGATGAATATTTTTTATTCAAATAAAATAGGTACACAGCGATCATCGTTGCTAAAATATTTGATACTGTTAGCGATACATAAACCCCTGTCTCACCCAAAAATAACGGTAGCACTAATACAAAAAATACAGGTAACACTACGCCTCGTGCTGATGCGACAATTAACGACAGTGTAGGTTTCTGCATAGCTGTAAAATATGCCGATAAAATAATCGCTGGTGCTATAAATAAGAACGACCATCTAACATATTTCATAAATTCCATAGATACTATAAACGCATCTGATGATCTATCTTTCAAGAAAATTATTATCATATCTTCGCCGAAAAATATCGTAGATAAAAATGTCAACACACTCACAGCGATTGATAATACTATCGCATAAGTTAAAAACTTTTTAATTCTTTTAAATCTTCTTGCACCTAAATTAATTGATACAAGGGGAACTAAAGCATCACCTATTCCGTAAGCTATCATACTTGTACCCCAAAGAAGATAATGGATTATTGTGAATGCTGAAACGCCTGCTTCTTTAGCATATTTCATCATTATTAAATTAAATATAAAAACTACAAGTCCAACTGATGAGCCTGATATAAACTCTGAAAATCCGTTATATGTTGATCTGCCTAATCGTTTAGCTGATTCAAATTTTGAAACAAAACTTATACTGCTATATTTTGATATAAAATAAAATAGTAGAAAAATAGTCGATGGAACAGTTGATAGTCCTGTCGCAAGTGCTGCACCTTTTATACCCATATCAAGTGTGATTATAAATAAATAGTTCAAAATAATATTAATAAAAAACGATACAATCATTGTTGCGACTGCAAGAAACGGTCTGCCATCTACCCTTGCATACGCTGTGAAAGCAAAGTTTAAAGCTGGCGAAATTATGAAAGGCATGAACGTGTTTAAATAGGTTGTAACGTACGGAAGAAGTTTATCACTACTACCTAAAAATCTCGCAACCTCTTCATCAAATACAACAGAAAATATTGAGAAGAAAACCATCAACACCGATATCAAAACAACAGATGAAGTAAACGTTTGATTAGCTTCATAATTGCGATCTTCACCGATATACTTACCAGCCCTAACAGCCGATCCTATCGTAAGCATTATTGAAAAAGCATGTATTATTGCAAAAACTGGCATAAAGATATTAATTGATGCTAACCCTAACTGTCCCTCATTTCCACCAGCATCAATAAAATTAGATACAAAATATGCATCGATAAAACCTGATGAGGTAACTGCTAGTAAACTAAAAACATTAAGAGTTACATATTTGATAAAAACTTTGAGAGTGTTACCTGATACGACTTCTAAATTTGAACTATCCATATTGCGATTACAACCTGCTGATTAAAAAGATTTTTGAGTCTATATCGCTTTCACACGATAGTCAACTACTATAACATTATATTTTATTACTCTATATTTCGCTTATCAAGGAGATAATTTACTGTAAATATGTTTTGTTGAATAACCAGAAACTATTCAACACATTTAATCTTAGATGAGTGTTTCCTATTAAGAATAAATAGATATATTGCAAATATTGTTCCTAAAATATTAGCGACTGTTAATGATAAATATACACCAACGTCCCCTAAAAATAACGGAAGTAGAAGTACAAAAAATATCGGTAGTATCGCTCCTCTTGAAAGAGCTATTATAAGTGATAATGTCGGTTTCTGCATAGCTGTAAAATATGCTGATAAAATAATCGCTGGGGCTATAAATAAAAACGACCATCTAACATATTTCATAAACTCCATTGATACCATAAATGCTTCAGATGTTCTATCTTTTAGAAAAACGGCTACCATATCTCCACCGTAAAATATCGTAGATGTGAAAATAATAAACCCAACTGCAAGTGATGATACGATCGCATATATTAAAAATTTTCTAATTCTTTTAAGTTTGTTACTACCTAAGTTAATTGATATAAGTGGAACTAAAGCATCCCCTATTCCGTAAGCTATCATTCCTGCTGCCCACGTTAAATAATTGATTGTAGTAAATGCTGACACGCCTGCTTCTTTTGCGAACTTCATCATTATTATATTAAAAATAAAAGTTACAAGACCGAGTGATGACTCTGATATAAATTCTGATAATCCGTTATATGTTGATAGTGCAAGTTTTTTAAGTGACTCAAATTTTAGCACAAAACTTATCGTACTATATTTTGATAAAAAGTAGAAAAACAGAAATAGAGTAGATGGAACTGTTGATAATCCTGTCGCAAGTGCTGCACCTCTAAGTCCCATATCAAACTCGATAATAAATAGATAATTTAAAACAATGTTAATAATAAATGATGCAACAATAGCTGATACTGCAAGAAACGGTTTGCCGTCAACTCTTGCATAAACTGTGAAAGCATAGTTTAGTGCTGGTGAGATAACAAAAGGCATAAATGTTGTTAAATATGTTGTAACATACGGAAGAAGTAGATCACTACTACCTAAAAATCTTGCAACACTTTCATTAAATATCACACAAAGTGCAGAGAAAATAATCATCAATACAGATATGAGGACTATTGATGAAGTAAAAGTTTGATTAGCTTCATAACCTTTATTTTCACCTATATATTTACCAGCTCTAACAGCTGAGCCTATTGTAAGCATTATTGAGAACGCAAAAATTAATGAGAAAACTGGTAGGAAAATATTTATACTAGCAAGACCTAACTCTCCATCTTTTCCACCACCACCAACATAGTTCGACACAAAATAAGCATCAACAAAACCTGATGAAGTCATAGCTATTAAACTTAAAACATTGAGTGATGCATATTTGATAAATATTGTGAGCGTGTTGCCTGATACAACTTCTAAATTTGAACTGTTCATATTGACTCTTATTACAACCTGTTGATTAAAAAATGATTGTTGAGTTTATATTGCTTTCATATATTAGTCAACAGTTTTCAAATCTTATTTTTTACTATTTAATATTCTCATTATTGCAGTAGATAATTAATTATGATACTCTTAATTATAATACTATTTTGATGTTTAAATTTAGTTATAATAACGATACTAGGAGATTAATATGATTACATCTAAAATGAAAGTTATTATGGTTGCAAGTGAGATTGAACCGTTTGCTAAAACTGGTGGACTAGCTGACGTAACCTCAGCAATCGCAAAATATTTAAAAGAGTTAGGTGCACAGGTTATATCTATTATGCCACTATACTCATCAATTGATCGTGATAAATATAAGATTAAAAAAGTGTTTGATATATCGTGTGCACACATGGGAACTTGTGAAGAGTTTTACTCTGTTTATACAACTAAAGAACCGTACGGTGTTGATACATATTTTATCGAGTTCGATAAATATTTTAATAGAGACGGTATATATAATGATACTGTCGGCGAATTTATAGATAATCCATTTCGGTTTGCATTACTATCAAGGGCTGCATTACAGATCGCTAAAGATTTAAAATTTAAGCCTGATATCGTTCATGTAAATGATTGGCAAACAGCTCTAATACCTTACTATCTTAAAACTGATAACGATCCATTTTTTGCAAAAACAAAATCAGTTCTAACGATACATAACATAGGCTATCAAGGATCATTCTCATCTGACGTTGTAGGATACGCAGGAATTCACGATCATGATTTTCACGCAGGAACATTTGAATCATTTAACGGTATAAACTTTTTGAAAGGTGGGATATCGTACGCTGACAAAATTACAACTGTATCTCCAACCTACGCTCATGAAATTTTAGGACCAATAGGTTCTAACGGTTTGCACGGTAAATTAGATGATAGAAGAAGTGATCTTGTAGGGATTTTAAACGGTATTGATACAGATATTTGGAACCCTTCTAAAGATAAATTAATACCTAAAAATTTTGATATCAAAACATATAAAGCAGGCAAAAAAGCTTTAAAAAAACAGCTACAACTTGAGTTCGATTTAGAGGTTAATCCGAACATCCCTCTACTATCATTCATAGGCAGATTTGCAGAACAGAAAGGTTTGGGATTATTAGCAGGTGCTGTTGAGCATGCTGTTAATACTATGGATGCACAATTCATAATATTAGGATCAGGCGATGAAGATGCACAATGGTATTTTGGTGGACTTCCTACTGCATACTCTGGAAAGATCGGAGCGTTTGTTGGATACAATGAAAGTAAAGCTCACCTTATTGAAGCAGGTTCTGATTTCTTTCTGATGCCATCACTATATGAGCCTTGTGGACTAAATCAGATGTATAGTCAAGCATACGGAACTCTTCCGATTGTGCGTGCAACTGGAGGCTTAGAAGATACTGTTGATCAATACGATGAAGCAACTGGCGACGGCACTGGATTTAAGTTTTATGATATTTCAGCACAAGCGTTGTATAATACTATCGGCTGGGCTATATCAACATATTTTGATCGTCCTAAACATATGGACAAAATGATTAAAGCTGCGATGAGTAAAGATTTCTCGTGGGAGAAACATATTAAAGAGTATTTAGAGTTGTATAAATCAATGTTCAAAAAATAAATATAAATCGTAACTGTTTTATTGAAAATTTAAGTTGAGTTGATATTATAAAATTTAGTTTGATTTGATTTGATTTGATTGTAAAACTTTAATTTAAATAATTGATAAAATATCGTATAGGAGAAGTTAATATGAGTTCTGATAAAAAATGGATTTTGGTAACTGGTGCAACTGCTGGGATCGGATACGCAACAGCTGAGATATTTGCAAAAAATGGTGATAATATAATTATCACAGGTAGACGTGAAAATAAATTAAAAGAGCTTGCAGAAAAACTTCAGAAAGATTTTAGCGTAAAAGTTTTACACTACGCTTTTGATATTAAAAGTAAGAGTGAAGTTCTTAAATTTATTGATGATATAAAATCTAAAAATATAACTCCTGATGTTTTAGTCAATAACGCAGGATTATCAAGAGGGTTAGATAAAGTGCAAAACGCATCATTTGATGATTGGGAAGAGATGATCGATACAAACATCAAAGGGCTTTTATATATATCAAGATTGATAGTTGAGATGATGGTTAAAGTTGATCGTGGACATATTATAAATCTTGGTAGCATAGCAGCTTATCAACCATATACTGGTGGATCAGTTTATAACGCTACTAAGTTTGCTGTAAGGGCTATTAGTGATGTTATGAATTTAGATTTAGTTGACACAAAAATTAGAGTTACTGCTGTTCATCCTGGAATGGTTGATACAGAGTTTTCAACTGTACGATTTAACGGTGATAAAGATAGAGCTGACTCTGTGTATAACGGAATATCTGCGATGACTGCAGACGATATAGCTGATATAATTTTCTACGTTGCAAGCCTTCCTGAAAGATTAAACGTGCAACATATAATGGTTACTCCAACGCAACAAAGAAGTATTAATATAATTAATAGAAATAATATTTTTGAGTAAATAATATATTAGATGTGCAATGTATGCCGTGTGATTGTATGAGCGAAGCCGTGGATTGTGCAATGTATGCCGTGTGATTACGTGATGTAGATCGGAAGAGCGTCGTGTAGGGAAAGAGT
>CAMQYB010000064.1 GCA_947039055.1 uncultured Deferribacteraceae bacterium | reverse complement strand
TAAGTTACGCACTTTAATAATTATAAATACTTTACATAATTATAAAGAAAAAACGGCCCCGCTTAGGGCGTTAAGCAGGGCCATGTTACTTTGTCGGAGAACAATGAAGGACTTTTGAATATCCAGATTATGGATATCCAAACCTATGTATCGACTCTTTTAATTAATAAATTTAAAACGGTGCTATGATATCAAGAAACGATGCTAGCCAACCTTTTTTAGTTGCTTGTGCCGTTGTTCCTGCAGCTGAATAAGTTATCTGTGCATCTGCTATTACTGAAGATACCACAGTGTTTCTTGCATCAATATCTTTCTGTCTTATAATACCTCGTAGAGTTATTGTTTGCTTATCTCTATCGATAATTATCTCTCTGTTACCTTCTATAACTAAATTTCCTGAAGGCATAATATCTATTATTCTTGCAGCTAAAGTAGCTTTCACAGTATCTGATTTACTGATTGATCCTGAACCACTATATGAGTTATCTGATGTAGCTCCAATAGTTGGATTTAAGGCACTGCCTGATCCTAAGAAATCATTTACGCCGTCAAGTGGTAAACCTAACATCGCTGTCACACCAGTGCTATAGTCTGTCGATTTAGAGTTTGAAGCTGATGAACTGTTAGATGCTGAAGCTGATTCAACTATATTAACAATAACAATATCTCCGATTTTTCTTGCTTTATAATCAAGGAACATCGTTCCTGATGAACCAACATCCGACCATAAAGAAGGGTTAGGTTTTGATCTTGCTTCTTCTTGTCTTTTATATTCCTCTATCTCTGATTTATACCCAGCTGATGGAACTGTTGTTGGAATATATTCACCTTTACTAGCACAACCTACAGCCACTGCTATTGTGAGAGTTAACGCAATTATTTTTAAATACATTTTTGATGTCCTCATATTTTAAACTACAAACAACACTTAACTAATATTATAAACTTATAATTATTAATAAGATGCTTTAGCAACTCCGTTGCCGATATACACTGCTAAGATAATTTTATCAGTATCTCTACTTTTGACCAAAGTTCCTTTTCCAACGAACGCATTTTCTTGCAATACACCCACTGTCTCTAGAACAATATAACCACTCTCAAGAATGAGTTTAACTTGCTCACCTTTTCTTGCTGAAGGTTTTTGACTAACTAATTCTGATGAGATGACTCTGCCTTTAGGGATCGTTCTTACTGCAACAAGTTCCTTTGCATCAGTTATTAATCTGCCTCTAAGTGTTGTGATATCTATATCTTCTAAGATAACTTTTCCACTTATATCTTCCTCTTTCGCTATCTTATCTGAGGCAACATATCCTTTCTTAAAAGCACGAACATGAACGTATGATGAAACTTTTTTATTGTTACTCTCAACCTCTACAAACGTTGAACCGAATTTACTTGTATCAACTTTAACTTTAAAATCTCCAGTTGATGAAGCTATAATATCTTTAGGAATATTAACGTTTGTAACCTCAACACGAATATCTGGATACGCTGCTGCAAAACTATCTACTACTGCATTATATATCTGCTCATACGATACATTTTCTCCAGCTCTAGTAACTTTCACATCATTTAAAACAGTAGCCTTAATGCCTTCCTCTTTAAGATATGATGTTATAATCTCTTTACTGTAGTATCTGCTTTCGCCAGCTTTAAAACCACAAGTGACTGCTTTATGTACAATATAATCTGCTGTTAATTCATCTAAATAAACACACTCATCATTTATCTTAACTTCTTTCGCTGCATAAAGGTTTATCGCAAAAAGAAACATCAGTAATATATAAACTATTCTCATATCAAAACCCTCCCAACTTCTAGTTGATAAAAGTATCAACTAGATATACTTATCATTTCAGACTTGTCACCGATCTAAATTCTAGATCTAAGTTGCTTAAATATTAAACTCAAGCAACTTGACACGACGGTTGATTATCAAAAACTTCTAACTAATTATCTTTTTAATGCTGCAACAGTTTGAAGCATTTCATCAGATGTTTGTACGGCTTTAGAAGACATTTCATATGCACGTTGTCCAGTGATCATATTAACCATTTCATCAACCATAACAACGTTACTTGTCTCAAGTGAGTGTTGACGTAATGAACCAAATCCATCTTCACCAGGAACTGATGTTTGTGGATCGCCTGATGCACCTGTTGGGAAATATAAATTTTCACCTAGTGAGTTTAGTCCTGCTGGATTTATAAAACGAGCAGTCTCTATCTGTCCAAGCTCTGTTTCAATTATATCACCAGGTAAACTTACTGCAAAAATACCATCTTTAGATATTGATAACTGTAATGCGTTCTCTGGAATATTTATGTTAGGTGATAAAAGATACCCTTCAGGAGTTGTAACATCACCGTTTGCATCGATCTTAAAAGATCCTGCTCTTGTATACGCTGTTTCACCATCAGGTAAGATTACTTGAAAATATCCATCACCCTCAATCATTACATCTAATGCGTTATAAGTTTGCTGATAGTTACCTTGCATATGTATCTTCTCAATAGCCACAACTGCAGCTCCCATACCTATCTGAATACTTGTTGGAGATGTAATACCTGCGGCTGTGATAGCTCCTGCTGGTTTTAGATCTTGATATAATAAATCTTGAAAAAGTATTCTACCCTTTTTAAAACCTGCTGTATTAACGTTTGCTAAATTATTCGCTACGTTATCTATATTTAATTGTTGTGCGTGCATTCCTGTTGCTGCTGTCCATATCGAACGAACCATAATTAATCTCCTTGATCAACCTTTACTTGAGTCTAAATCAGTTGTTTTACTAAATAATTTAGACAGTATTTAACCGTTGCTTAAACTCTTAATCTTATCCTATCTCTGCTATTTTGTTAGCTGATGTAGATAATATTTGATCATGAGTTTGAACCACTTTAGAGTAGATTTCATATCCTCTTGATGCATCAATCATTCTTACCATTTCACTTATTGGATTAACATTTGAATCCTCTAAAAATCCTTGATACACCTGTGGAGATGTAGCTGGTGTTGGTTCTATATCTACTGCTGCGAATAGATTTCTACCAACTTTTTGTAGATATGATAGGTCATCAAATTCTGCTATCCCTAGTGCATCAATAACTACTCCATCAGAATAAATATTCCCCTCTCTATCTGTCGATATATATGTTCCATCAGGAATATTAATAGGAGCTCCTTCAGCCTGATTAGACATAACAGGATAACCTTCTCTAGTAACTAGATCACCGTTTTCGTTCATAGTGAAATCACCAGCTCTTGTATAGCGTACACCCCATGGAGTGTCAATTGAGAAAAAAGCGTTCTCTTTCACAAGTGCTAAATCAAAAACATTTCCAGTTTCTTTTAGTTCGCCGTTTTCATGATTAGTATATATTTCATCAAGTATCACAGCTGTGTTGATAGATTTATTATAAAGAGTGTCTCTTATCCATGTTTGTGGAAGTCTCTCTTCATTAGGTCTAAAAACAGAAAAAACAGCTTGTTCTTTCTTAAAACCTGTAGTGCTAACATTAGCTAGATTATTTGATATAACATCTAATCTAGTTTGTTGCATCAGCATACCACTTGTTGCTGTATATAATCCGTTTAGCATATTATCTACCTCTTCCCGAAACTTCACCGAATGCGACAGGTATCGCCTTCTGGAAAGTTTCTTCCATAGCTATAATAGTTAGTTCTTGAACTGGTTTAGCATGTTTAGCTGGATAATAATAAAAGTTCTTATCCGATTTTGATACTACTTGAATAGTGGAAAAAAATACTGGTTGTTCATTGACTTCCATAATTGTAATCTGTATTGTAGAGTAATTTTTTCCGTAGTTAGAGTTGAATGACTCTCTTATATCTGTTCTCAAAATATAATCCGCCATTGCTAGATCTTTTACTGGTTCAGCAAAATTGTTAATTCTAAAATATCCTTCAATCATACCACTATAATAAGTATCATACTCTTTCTTTACTGGAGTTGTGATAGATGATGGAAGTACATAAATTTTTGATCCCTCAGGCAAGATTTCATACGGATTAATTGACATTATTCCGATTTTTGCCTTTGTTTTATCGATCAGTAATGATGAAAAACTTGTTTCAATCTCAGTAATAATAAGTAGTGGATAAAAACCTGTTTGAACAAACTTCAATGGGTTTAATACATTTACTGCACCCGTCCAAGTTGTACAACCAGTCGTAAATAACTGCACTATCATAATTACTGATATTAATATAAAATTCGCCCGTTTCATAGTAATATCCTCATAAATTATTCTGCTTGCAACCTATGAAGCAACTACCATGCCAAAATATCATTATGTACCGTATTACTACCGAACAATAAAAAAACCTCTACATCGTAAATGAAGTAGAGGCTTTATATTATATATATTTATTCTGTAATTTTAAATGATTGTTAAAGCAATCCATTGTTACTGTAACTAATTATTACTGCAATCCGTTACTAAAAATAATCCGTGATTAAAAGTATATAACTGTATATACTCCTGCAAAAAAATCTGAACCTGTATATCTTTTAAACTGGTCTGCTGTTTGTTCGTAATATGCAATCTCTGGGATAACATAAAAATTTTCACCGATCGTAATAGGAAGGTTTATATATGCTGAAAACTGTATAGGACCTCCGTTTAAGGTTATACTATCGTGGCTTGAGGTTGTATACCCTCCTCCGAAAGTTAGTTCAAGTATATCTATTATTCTAATACCGATAGATGTCGCTATCCCTAATGTGCCGACAGAAGTAAAGCTATCGCTTGTATCAATATATTTAGGAAGGTACGACTCTGTATCCCAGTTTTTATCTGCCATGCCACCCCAAATAGCTAAGTTTGTGCCCATGAACACGTTCATAGATATATACACTCTTCCAAAATCATACATCGCACCAGCACCTACATAAAATGATTGAAGGTAAGCACTACTATAACTATCCCAACTGAGAGACTCTTTTATATTCATATTGTAGCCAGCGTATCCTGCATATATTTTATAAATAAAATCATCACTTTCATATCTATATGCTAACTCGAACCTAGGTATATAGTTTGTTAGTTGAAAAATTGATTCTGAATAATCATCCATATCGAACTCAGGATCATCAGCCCAAATTACAGCAAAACTAAGATTTTTCCATGTTAATCTAAGTTGTGGAAGACGTTGCTCGATTAATGTTCCATAACGCCATAACGCATTATAATCATCTGAATACTGTGTAAAATATTCTGAATATCCTGCAAGCGTCCAATCTTTACCAACCGTTAAAGATAGATCATCTAAAAAATTGTATGTAGCAAAGTAACGTTTAAATATATCTATAGAATTTACTGGTTGAAGTTCTAAAACTCCTGATAGTTTTTCATAATTAAACTCTGCACCGAATAATGTTTCTGTCTCTACTAGGTGAAGCGAAAATCTGTCTGTATCTTGAAATCCTGAATTTTTATCGTTATTATGTTTATAGAAGAAACTCATATCTATCTGTCCATAAAACGATATATCAAATTTTTGACTAGGTGAAACATCTGCATAAACAGTTGTTAGAAACGTAAACATATATATAATAATTATAAGTAATAATCTCATGATATCTCCCAAAATATTGGTATGCTAGTTTATTTTAGCTCTAAAATAAATACCACCATAATACTCTGCACCTGCATATGCTCCATTTGTGTTAGACGATTGTTCAACAATTGATATCTCAGGAATTATCTCAAAATATTCAGTTAAAGTTATCGGCATATTGATAAATGCTGAATATTGTGCTGATGGTTGACCTCTCTCAAAAAGTGTTCTCGACGATACCGTATATCCACCACCGATATGTGCTTTAAGTAGTGAGTTAAACTCAAATCCTAAAGCTAACGCACCTGAAATTGTAAATACAGAGTCAAACTGTCTCTCTTTTCTATTATAAAATGGCTCTGTGTCTGTAAAAGTTTTATTGATATCGTATACTCCACCCCAGATAGATAGGTTTTGTCCTGCAAATAATGAGGCTGCAATATACACTAATCCGAAATCATACATTCCACCGACACCTATATGATATGAATCTATATTGTGTGTATTATAGAAATCAGAATCAGGTGCTGTATAAAATCTAAACTGATAGTTAGAGTAACCACCGTATACTTTAAAATCATAATTATCTGATTGTAAAAAATATGATGCTTCAAATCTTGGTAAAAACTGAGACTCTTGAAATAGATCTGTTGGGAACTCCGTTGTATTTACATTTGGTTCTCCTTCCATAATCACTGCGAAAGTTAAACCCTTCCACGATACACTCGCAAGTGGTGCTCTAATCTCTGCAATTGTTCCAAAACTCATCAACTGATTAGCGTTCATAGCGTATTGAGGAAAATGTTCTGAATATCTACTTGGTGTATAATTTTTACCTAATGTTAACGATAAATCATCTGTAAAATTGTAACTCACAAAATATCGTCTAAACACATCTTCAAAACTATCTGATGGATGTAACTCTAAAAGTGCTGATATTTTTAAATAATTAAATTTAGCACCGAAAAGAGTATCCTCAGTATTTACACCTATGTCAAAAGAGTCTATCGGAGCTTTACCTGTAATAGTCTTATTTGTATGATTATAAAATGCTGAAACATCTACACTTCCATAAAAAAGTATACTCGTCTGACCAACATCTGTTTCTTGTGCATTTGCATTACTTGATACATATATAAAAAGCAATGACATAATTACTGCGATTAAACTTGTTCTTCTAATTAAAAAACTTAACATAAATATCCCTCCTACCTATGAATTCACTACTCTCAAAAGACGCTTACTGTATCATATCTAGTAATAAGTTTCAATATCAATAAGATTTAAGGAATTATCTATTTAGATTAAGTAGACAAAGCTTAAGTAATGGTATAAAATCAATGTCGTATATATATTAACATGAGGTAGGCTTCAAGTGAAATTAGAGCATAGAATTGCTGCTAGATATCTAAAGAGTAGAAATAGAAATTCACTTCTATCGTTTCTATCTATCATATCAATCGTCGGCATAGTTTTAGGGGTGGCAACATTAATTGTTGTTATATCAGTTTTGACGGGATTTACAAATAATCTAAAAGAGAAACTGCTTGGCACAAGCTCTGATATGCTTATAACTAGATTCGATAGTATGCCTATTGAAAACTATGAAAAAGTTATAACCGATGTTTTAACTTATGACGGAGTAGAAAAAGTTACTCCATTCATAATGATGCAAGGACTTCTATCATCAAACAATAACGTAACTGGTGCTATAGTTAAAGGTATCGATCCTAACCGTGAAGCCGAAGTATCTAAATTAGGTACTTTTATGATCGACTCAACTTTAGACGTTTTAAACGATAATATAAATAACGTACCAACAATAGTTCTAGGTATCGATCTTGCCAAAACTTTAGATGTTGAAATCGGTGATGAGCTAAGTCTTATATCTCCAAGCTCTGCAAAAAGAGGACCTTTCGGCTTAACATCAAAAATGAAAAAATTTATCGTAGTAGGGGTTTTTGATACAGGACTTGGTGAATATAACTCTGGGTTCGCATATACAAACATAAACGCACTTATGAATTTTAATAAGATGCAAAATTCAGCGACAGGTTTATCTGTTAAAACAACCAAAAGTTACGATGTTAATAAATTAGCGTTAGAAGTGGGGGCTGGACTTGGATATCCTTACTGGATTAGAGACTGGATATCTATGAATAAATCTTTATTCTCTGCACTTGAACTTGAAAAATATGCGATGTTTATTGTGCTCGCATTAATCATAGTTGTTGCATCATTTAACATAGTTTCAATGATCGCCATAACCGTTAAAGATAAAAGAAAAGATATCGCAATTCTAAAATCGTTCGGAGCATCAACAAAATTTATAAGAAGAATATTTATATTTCAAGGGGTTGTAGTTGGAGTGCTTGGAACAATTATCGGAAATCTATTAGCACTCACAATATCCGTTATATTAAAATACACTAACATAATACAGATACCTAAAAACGTTTACTTCTCTGACACTATACCTATTGAGATGGATTTTAATGTTTATATCATAGTTACCTTAGCAGCGTTTCTAATTACTTTGATTGCATCTATTTTTCCATCACACATGGCTGCAAAAACAGGCGTTACGGAATCGCTTAGAAAAAATTAATTAGATAATTTGCAATACACTTGTTGCGGTAGTTTTAGTGATAACCACCAAAACATTTAGACAGACATTAATTGAACACTTTTGCAATATGCTTGTTTCGGTAGTCGGTGTGATAACCACAAAAACGTTTAGACAGAAATTGATTGAACACTTTTGCAATATGCTTGTTCAGACAATATAATGTGATAACCACAAAAACAGTTTAGATAGAAATTGATTGAACACTTTTGCAATACGCTTGTTCAGACAATAAATGTGATAACCACCAAAACGTTTAGACAGAAATTAATTGAACACTTTTGCAATACGCTTGTTTCGGTAGTCGGTGTGATAACCACCAAAACAGTTAGACAGAAATTAATTGAACACTTTT